>JANXXM010000001.1 GCA_025350645.1 Ferruginibacter sp. | reverse complement strand
TCCTACCACAATTACCGAACGTCCGGAATAATCCACACGTTTACCTAATAAATTCTGACGGAAACGACCTTGTTTACCTTTTAAAACATCACTCAAAGATTTCAATGCACGTCCACCTTCTGCTTTTACAGCATTAGATTTACGGCTATTATCAAAAAGAGAATCTATAGCTTCCTGTAGCATTCTTTTTTCATTACGAAGAATTACTTCTGGTGCTTTAATTTCCAATAATCTTTTTAAACGATTATTACGAATAATAACACGCCTATACAAATCATTAAGATCTGAAGATGCGAAACGACCACCATCTAAAGGCACAAGTGGACGAAGTTCTGGCGGGATAACCGGAATGTATTGCATTACCATCCACTCCGGACGGTTTAAAATTCTTGTATTTGCATCACGAAAACTCTCTACAACGCTTAAACGCTTTAAAGCATCTGCTTTGCGCTGCTGAGATGTTTCATTTGCTGCAGAATGACGAAGATCAAAACTTAACTGATCAAGATCTAAACGCTCCAGCATAGCACCAACAGCTTCTGCACCCATTTTGGCAACAAATTTTTCCGGATCTTCATCTGGTAATAACTGGTTGTCTTTTGGTAATGTATCCAGTATATCAAGGTATTCTTCTTCAGTTAGCAGATCACCATAATTTTGCCCCTTATCTGCACGTATACCAGAATTGATTACTACAAAACGCTCATAATAAACGATGGTTTCTAATTTCTTAGAACTCATACCAAGTAAGTAACCAATTTTATTGGGCAATGATTTAAAATACCAGATATGAACCACAGGTACAACTAATTTTATGTGTCCCATTCTTTCTCTGCGCACTTTCTTTTCTGTTACCTCAACGCCGCAACGATCGCAAACAATACCTTTGTAACGAATACGCTTATATTTTCCGCAAGCACATTCGTAATCTTTTACAGGCCCAAATATTCTTTCGCAAAACAACCCGTCTCTTTCAGGCTTGTAAGTACGATAGTTAATGGTTTCAGGCTTCAAAACTTCTCCGTAGCTTCTTTCTAAAATGCTATCCGGAGAAGCTAAACCAATCGTGATTTGAGAAAAACTTGCTCTAGGACGATTTTCTTTTTTAAATGCCATATTATAATTGATTTTCGGCCTCCCCTAAATCCCTTCCCAAGGGAGGGGATTTTGGAGTCCATAATTTTTGAAATGTTAAAAGTTGTTTAAGTGCTCTTAAAGTTCCCTCCCCTTTCGGGGGATTTAGGAGGTCTTTACTCAAACTTAAGATCAAGCCCTAATCCTCTTAATTCGTGAACCAATACATTGAATGATTCAGGAATTCCACCTCTTGGAATATTGTCGCCTTTTACGATTGCTTCATAAGTCTTAGCTCTCCCTATAATATCATCAGATTTGATAGTTAATAATTCTTGCAGAATATTTGAAGCACCGTAAGCCTCCAATGCCCAACACTCCATCTCACCAAAACGCTGACCACCAAACTGTGCTTTACCGCCCAGTGGCTGTTGTGTAATAAGAGAGTATGGCCCGATAGAACGTGCGTGCATTTTATCATCTACCATGTGATGGAGCTTAATGATATAAATGATGCCCACAGTTGCTTTTTGATCAAAACGATCTCCTGTTTCTCCGTCATACAAATAAGTATGTCCGAATTTAGGTAACCCTGCTTTTTCAATATTCTCTGCAATTTCTGCTACTGATGCACCATCAAAAATTGGAGTTGCAAAACGAACGCCTAATTTTTCACCAGCCCAGCCCAATGCTGTTTCATATATCTGCCCAAGATTCATACGACTTGGTACACCCAATGGATTTAATACAATATCTACCGGTGTTCCATCCTCGAGGAATGGCATATCTTCCTGGCGAACAATTTTGGCAACAATACCTTTGTTACCATGGCGACCCGCCATTTTATCACCCACTTTTAATTTACGCTTTACAGCCATATAAACCTTGGCAAGCTTTAGTACACCTGCAGGTAGTTCATCTCCTATAGATATGTTGAACTTCTCTCTCTTGTAACGACCCAGCTCTTCGTTAAACTTTATGCTATAATTATGCAGCAAAGTATTGATAGCATCATCTATCTTTTCATCTCCGCTCCAGCCCAATGGATTTACGTTTACAAAATCAATATTTGCAAGGTTTTTAGGATTAAATTTAGCTCCTTTTCCTATTAACACTTCACCGAAGTTGTTGTTTACTCCCTGGCTCGTTTTATCTTTTAAAAGTGTATTCAGTTTGCTTTGCAGCATTTCCATCAATACTTCTTCTTTTCCTTCGTGGGTCTTTTCTATTTTATCCAACTGAGCTTTTTCTCTCACCTTTGCATTTTTATCTTTCTTTGCTCTTTGAAACAATTTCTTGTCTATTACCACCCCTTCTGTACCACTGGGTGCTTTTAGAGAAGCATCTTTTGCGTCACCTGCTTTATCTCCAAAGATGGCTCTCAATAATTTCTCCTCAGGAGTTGGATCACTTTCACCTTTTGGTGTTATTTTACCAATAATGATGTCACCTTCTTTAATATGTGCACCAATACGAATAATACCGTTCTGATCCAGATCCTTAGTAGCTTCTTCGCTTACATTGGGAATATCCGGCGTTAATTCTTCTTCACCCAGTTTTGTATCTCTTACCTCAGTTTCAAATTCACTGATATGAATAGAAGTAAACCAGTCATCTTTTACAACTTTTTCTGAAATTACTATCGCATCTTCAAAATTGTATCCTTTCCAAGGCATAAAGGCCACCTTTAAGTTACGACCCAATGCTATTTCTCCATCTAGTGTTGCATAGCCTTCTGTTAAGAAATCGCCGTTGCTTACTTTTTGGCCTTTTACAACTGCAGGGCGTAGATTAATAGTTGTTTCCTGGTTGGTACGAACAAATTTTGTTATTTTATAGATAGTAAGATCATCTTCAAAACTTACCAGTTTTTCTGCTTCGCCACGTTTATACCTAACATGTATTTCTGTAGCATCTACATACTCCACCACACCTTCTCCATCTGCATGTACCTGAATACGTGCATCACGTGCTGCTTTCCCTTCTAAACCAGTACCAACTATTGGTGGCTCCGGACGAAGAAGTGGCACTGCCTGACGTTGCATGTTAGAACCCATCAAGGCTCTGTTTGCATCATCATGCTCCAAAAATGGAATAAGAGATGCACTTAACCCTACAATTTGGTTTGGTGCCACATCCATATACTCTACTTCACTTTTATTAAGAATTGGGAAATCGCCCGTTTGACGAGATTTGATTTTATCTTCTACGAAATTTCCTTTATCATCTATATCAATATTTGCCTGTGCAATTTTTGCTGTATCTTCTTCTTCTGCACTGAGGAAAGTAATTTTCTTCATGTCCACTTTACCATTAGTTACTTTACGGTAAGGTGTTTCTATAAAACCCATTTCATTAATTTTGGCATGCACACAGAGTGTAGATATCAAACCAATGTTTGGACCTTCCGGCGTTTCAATTGTGCAAAGACGACCATAATGAGAATAATGCACGTCACGTACCTCAAAACCAGCACGCTCTCTACTTAAACCCCCTGGCCCAAGAGCGGAGATACGACGCTTATGCGTTATCTCACTTAGTGGGTTGGTTTGATCTAAAAATTGACTTAACTGAGAAGTACCAAAGAAGGAATTTATTACAGAAGATAATGTTCTTGCATTAATTAAATCTACCGGGGTAAATACTTCATTATCTCTTACATTCATACGCTCACGTATTGTACGTGCCATACGTGCAAGACCAACACCAAACTGAGCATACAACTGCTCTCCTACAGTGCGTACCCTACGATTACTCAGGTGGTCAATATCATCTACTTCGCTCTTACCATTGGTAAGTTGTACAAGCGTTTTAATGATAGCAATAATATCATCTTTTGTGAGTACTTTCTTTGTTATGGGAAAATTAAGTCCTAAACGGCGATTGATTTTATAACGACCTACTTCTCCCAAATCATAACGTTTATCACTGAAAAATAATTTATCAATAATACCACGGGCAGTTTCATCATCCGGTGCATCTGCACCACGAAGCTGCTTATAAATATGCTGCACTGCTTCCAATTCGCTGTTGGAAGTATCTTTGTTTAAAGTATTATAAATGATAGCATAATCACCACTCACTTCTTCCTTTTGAATAAATACATTTTTTACCTCCATTTCTATAATAGAAGCAATGTTGCTTTCATCTAAAACAGTATCTCTTTCGAGTATAATTTCGTTTCTTTCAATAGATACTACTTCGCCAGTATCTTCATCTACAAAATCTTCTACCCATGTGCGCAATACACGTGCAGCAAGGCGTTTACCAATATTTTTTTCCAGACTTTTTTTATCTGCTTTTACCTCGTCTGCCATTCCAAATAATTCCAGGATATCTTTATCCGTTTCAAAACCTATAGAGCGAAGCAATGTAGTTACAGGAAATTTTTTCTTACGATCTATGTAAGCAAACATTACATTATTAATGTCTGTAGCAAATTCCATCCATGCACCTTTAAAAGGAATTACCCGTGCAGAATAAATTTTTGTACCATTGGGGTGTGTAGACTGACCAAAGAATACACCGGGCGAACGGTGAAGTTGGCTGACTACTACCCTTTCTGCACCGTTGATTACAAAGGTACCACGTGGAGTCATGTAAGGAATATTTCCTAAGAACACATCCTGAACTATGGTCTGAAAATCCACATGTTCTTCATCATTACAACTAAGACGCAACTTTGCTTTTAGGGGAACGGCATAAGTTAAACCTCTTTCAATACATTCATCAATGGAGTAACGCGGAGGATCTACGAAGTAATCTAGAAATTCTAATACGAAAATGTTGCGGGTATCTGTTATAGGAAAATTTTCCTTAAACACCCTGAACAAACCTTCGTTGTTACGCTTATCTGGCGTGGTTTCCAACTGAAAAAAGTCTTTGAAAGACTGGATCTGGATACCAAGCAAATCGGGTTGTTCCGCTATGAGTTCAACCTTTCCAAAGTTGATACGCTTAGCAGCATTTGTTTTTGTTGCAGACATATATTAATTAAAACGTTTAGTGAAGACCTTTGCAAAAAGAATAGAGCTATCGCTATAAACTTAATTTAAGGATTGCAAATGTAGGAAATAACTTTTAAAAAATATACAGATTATTTACTTTTGGCAGGAAGTTTGAGAAAAAAGACTATTTTTTTACAAATTCTGCAATATATTTTTAATTTCTCATCTAGTACTGTTTATCGAATTACTTTTCCTTTAAATAAAAAAGAAAGTAGTTGTCGAAAACTACTTCCTAATCATGTTTTTGGTTATATCTAAATATTTTTATGGGTATTATTGTCATGGTCTTTCACAACATCATCTTTTATAACCGTAGAGGTATCGTTTACTTCATTATCTAAATCATCTTTTTTATCTTTTATAATATTAGCAGCCGCACCTACTTTATTTGCTATATCATTACCTACTTCATGGGCATTGCCTTTTATTTCGTCATATTTTTCTGATGCCATCTCTTTTAATTCTCCCGCTTTTTCTTTGGTAGCATCCCAGGCATCTTCTGCTTTATCTTTTGCTTTATCCCAAAGGTCTTCGGCCTTCACAGTTGCACTATCCCATGCACCGCCAGCTTTATCTGCCAGTTCTGATGCTTTATGTTTTAACTTGTCAAAAAAGCCTTCTTCTTCTTTAATAATTTCGTCGCTCATAATTGTATGTTTAAGATGATTATAATATTTAGTTTAAAATTACATTTTTTATTCCAATTAATTTAGGCCTAAACTTTAAGTTTTTTCTATTTTAGATAATTAAAATAAAAAACATGGTTAAGACATAAAAAAACTCCGAATTGCTTCGGAGTTTTTAAAATTATCAAACAGAATTAAGCTATTTCAACTTCCGCACCTGCGTCAGTCAATTTTGTTTTAAGTTCTTCTGCAGTAGCTTTGTCTACACCTTCCTTAATTGGTTTTGGTGCACCATCTACTAAGTCTTTAGCTTCTTTTAAACCAAGACCTGTAAGGTCTTTAACGATTTTAACGATAGCCAGTTTGTTTGCACCTGCTGCTTTTAAAATAACATCAAAAGATGTTTTTTCTTCAACTGCTGCCGGGCCATCACCACCTGCACTTACTACAACTGCTGCTGCAGCTGGTTCAATACCGTATTCAGATTTTAAAAATTCTGATAATTCCTGTACTTCTTTTACTGTTAAACCTACAAGGTTTTCAGCGAGTGCTTTTACGTCTGCCATTTTGTTTAGTTTTTTCCGCCTTCATTGTTTTGTACTCCGGCGGATGGGTTATTAAAAATATTTATTAATCTGCATTTCGCAAATAGTTACTTGTTATTTCTAACTCAAGAGAAAATTATGCTTCAGGAGTAGAAAGTTTTTCTTCTGCTGGTGTTTCGGGAGATGGCACTTCTGCTTCAACCGGGGCTGCTTCTGTTACCGGAGCTACCTCTTCAACTGGTGTGGCTTCTTCTGCTATCGCTTCCTTAGCTGCATCTTTATTTTGCAATGCACCTAATACTCTTTGTATAGGAGATTGTAACAACCCGATAACTTCACCAATAAGTTCGTTCTTTGTTTTAATTTGCGTGAGTGCCTTTAACTGATCGTTGCCGGTAAACACATCACCATTAATAAAAGCAGCTTTAAGTAAAGGTCTTTCATTATTATTTTCTTTACGAAAACCAGTAATGATTACAGCGGGGTCTTTAGGATTTTCGCTGAACATCAGTGCTGTTACTTTGTGCAAAGAATCAAATATACCTGAATACTTTTCTGCATCTAAACTTTCCAGTGCTTTTTTAATTAAAGTATTTTTTGCAACTTTCATTTCTACCTGCTTATCAAAGCATACACTACGTAATTTTGTAACCTGTGCTACAGAAAGACTTTCTGTATCAGTAATATAGAAGTTGTTATACTGAGAGAACTTGCCTTTCAGTACTTTTATAATATCGTTTTTTTCTTGTTTTGTCATTTCAATTATTTTTAAATCCTGCACCTTTCCTTTAAAGAGAACGTGAGGTTTTTAGTTTTGAACAGATTTAGTATCTACCATAATGCCCGGGCTCATAGAACTGGCCATGCTTAAACCTTTAAGATATGTACCTTTGGAAGTGGCAGGTTTCAATTTAATAAGTGCATTGATAAATTCCATAGAATTTTCTACCAATTTTTCCGGTGTAAAACTCACACGCCCAATGGATGCGTGAATAATACCAGACTTATCTACTTTAAAAGCAATTTTGCCCCCTTTAAGATCTTTAACTGCACCTGCTACATCATTTGTAACTGTACCTGTTTTAGGATTGGGCATCAAATTACGCGGACCAAGTACTTTACCCAGTTTACCCATTTTAGGCATTACTGATGGTGTGGCTACGATTACATCTACATCTGTCCAACCACCTTCAATTTTTGCAATAAATTCGTCTAACCCTACAAAATCTGCACCTGCTGCTGTAGCTTCTGCTTCTTTATCGGGTGTGCAAAGTACCAAAACAGATTTTGTTTTACCTGTACCATGTGGCAATGATACTGTACCACGAATAGCCTGATCTGCTTTTTTTGGATCTACACCTAAACGTACATGAAGATCGACAGAACTATCAAATTTTGTTGTATTAATATCTTTTACTAAAGTAGTTGCTTCTTTAAGCGTATAAGCTTTGTTAGCGTCAACCTTAGCGTTTGCTATTTTTCTTTTTTTAGAAATCATTTTTAAAAAAATTTATGAGGTTGACAATTAATTTTCCCATGGAGCTTTACCATCTACTGTTAGCCCCATACTGCGGGCTGTACCAGCAACCATACTCATGGCACTGTTTAATGTAAATGCATTAAGATCGGGCATTTTATCTTTTGCTATTTCTTCTACCTGTGCCCAGGTAACTTTACCTACTTTTACACGGTTTGGCTCTTTAGAACCACTGGTAATTTTAGCGGCATCCATAAGCTGAACTGCAGCGGGAGGAGTTTTAATAACGAATTCGAAAGATTTGTCACCGTAAACAGTGATGAGAACCGGTAATATTTTACCGGGTTTATCCTGGGTTCTTGCATTGAATTGTTTGCAAAATTCCATGATGTTGATACCCTTAGAACCCAGTGCAGGCCCAATTGGTGGTGCAGGGTTGGCTTGTCCTCCTTTACATTGGAGTTTAACATAGCCTGTAATTTCTTTAGCCATATTTTATTTTTTGGTGTTAACGTACCGGGAAATCCGGTACTCCCATGTGTTGTTTTTGTACAACATATTCAACAAAGAACTATTTGGGATTGCAAAAGTAGGGTAAAAAATAATAAACGGATCATTTTTATACAAAAAAATTCTTGGTATATATTCTCAAAAGAATTTGTTGAAATACGGAATATATCTAAAAATATAGAAAAAATTATAGCTTATAAAAGCACAGCTTTAATTTATCGGTTACTTAATATACGCTTTAATTCCTACACCATAATAAAGCATCCCACAGTAATTTACATGAAGAGATAACCTGCCCATGTACCAGTCTTTACCCAGCTCCATACCGTAAAATGGTTTGTTAGATTTATTTTTTGCTACAAAATAATTCTTTTCATCGTAGGAACGCAGGGAGTAAATACCGTATCCTGCAGATGGTGTTAAACTAAAATTATCTTTTTCATAATCGGATAATTCTATTTTATATCCGATAGTGCTGTAATAAATATCCGGCACATTGTGTACGAGTACAGATACATTGTACCCTGCGGTTATTTCTATCTTGTTATTATTAAGATAACCCACAGTGAGGCCATACCCTTTGCTGCTGTATTGCATACCAATAGCAGGCTGTGCAGATGCAGCAAAAGAAATTACAAGGATGTAAAGTGTAAATAAGTAGCGTGCCATTTTAAAAAAGTTTATTGTGATGAGTAACATTATATGATAAGAAAAAGCCAAGTTGATAAGCTGCGTAATTTTTGGCGATATCGCCTATTATTTTTAAAATTTTTCGTGCGCCTTTATAACTTTTTAAATCGCCGGTTTTGATAACAACGGCTGTAAGATGAAAAGCGGTAACACCAAATTTGAGTATATGATTTGCATCTTTTATATTTCCACGCTGCCAGCTAATACGGTTATCCCAAAAATTGGCATTGAGCTTGGGAAAATGTTCGAAGAGTGCATTAGGATGGTATATAACTTCTTCCCGCCATCCTTGTAAATAGCCTGCACCCATTTCGCAACTCATGGTAGCTATATCATTTTTAGAAAAACTATACCATTTTTTTTGGGCCATGCCTGGGAGGCATATCATTAATTGCAGGAGCAATAAGTAAATTATTTTTTTCATTTTATTTTATTTGTATCATGTAATTCGTATAATCTTAAAACTGTATATTTTTTGGTGTTACAAAAATGTGCATACCATTGCCAGTAATGTAAATTGTATGCGGGAGTGTTTTGTGCCATAAATAAAACGACATATACCATCCTGAATACAACTATACAAAACAGCTTACAAGCTCATTTTTGGTTGTACAACGTACATTGTTCCTGTAGCAGAACAAATCATTAAAATGGAATTGGTGGTGGGAATATGCAAAGCATAAAGCCGCTGATTTTTTCTTAGAATAAATATTGGGTATTGGAAAGTGTAAAACCAAAAGAACTTTACACCGGAGGAGTTGGAAGAAAAAATTAAGAGAACGCTTTCTAGTAATTATTTCAGACTGCAATATATCATTTTTTTTGAAAGAGCAACACAATTTTAAAAATAAATAAAAATTCTTTGAGATAATTTATTAGCACTATAAAAAATGGTGATGCTGGTTTTATTATCCCCAATAAATAAAAAATTTATTGGAAAATAGTAATGTAGTATGCGTAATATTATAGTACTTATAAAAAATGAATCTTGTAAGTAGTTAGTTTTGCATATTACAAAATAATAAACCTTTTATGAATAAAAAAC
>JANXXM010000145.1 GCA_025350645.1 Ferruginibacter sp. | reverse complement strand
ATGGCAAAGAGCTTTGTGACAGAGTTTGTAAATAATGCAACCAATGCAGTTGCAGCAGTTTTTTGAATAAATAATCTTCTTGAATTTACTTGCATAAACTTTTTTTATGCTAAAAAGAAAGTACCGGCGTATAAATCTTTTTTGCAATCGCAAGGGTTTTCTAATGTGTCTTTTAAAGGTATTGTGCCAAACATAAACGAAATACCATTTACAGATAAAGAAAATTATGTAAATCAATTTTCTATAAAAGAGAGATGTATCTATGGAAATATGCCAAACCACTCGGTAATTATTGATGAGTCATCTGGCAGTAGCGGCATAGCTACTAACTGGGCAAGAGGGCGCAAAGAAAGGGAAATAAACGCCCGAATGATACAATTTGGTATGAGAAATTTATTTGGAAAAGAACCACTTTTCATAATCAATGCCTTTGCTATGGGCCCTTGGGCTACAGGAGTAAATGTTACTATGAGTTGCTCTAAAATTTCTACTTTAAAATCAATAGGACCTGATAAAATTAAAATTGAAAATACCCTCCTTCATTTTGGCAAAGCACACAAATACATACTAATGGGTTATCCACCATTTTTTAAAATGCTGATCGATGAAGCTGCTATTGATTGGCATGCTTATAATGTATCGTTAATATTAGGAGGCGAATCAATGTCGGAAAATATGAGAGCGTACTTAATAAAAAAGGGTATAAAAAATGTGTACAGTTCTTATGGTGCGTCTGATATTGAATTAAACATTTCAGCTGAAAATGATGCTACTATTAGTATCAGAAAATTAATAGAAGCCAACAATGATTTGCGTAAGAAAATATTGAAACACGAAGGCGCCATGCCAATGGTGTTCCAATATAACCCTGCTGATTTTTTAATTGAAAGTTCTGATAAAGGAGAATTAATAATCACCGTTTGCCGCAGTGGTTATATTGCGCCAAAAATAAGGTATAACATTCATGATAAAGGGCATGTTTTACAAATGAAAAGTTTTTATGCCCTGCTTAAAGAATTAAATATTGACGAAAAGAATATCGTAAAACCAAAAACAGATTTACCGTTGCTTTTTCACTACGGCAGAGCAGATATGACCGTTTCTTTTTTTGGTGCAAATATTAGCCCGACTGATGTACAGGAAACTTTATACAACTTACCCGAACTTATTAGCCAAATTAATTCGTTCGCATTATCTGCAAATGAAAACATAAATGGTGAAAAAGAATTAATAATATCTCTGGAAATGCAAAAGAGCAAAACCTACGATTTTAGTAATCTTGCAAAACATGAAAGTGTTTTCTTTGAAAGACTTGCAAACGCCAATCAAGATTTTAGAGAGGCAAAAAAAATGCTTAAAAATGGCAATCAAACAAAACTACTAGTATATAATTTTAATACCGGTCCTTTTAAAAATAGTGAAGCAAGAATTAAGGCAAAATATATCTGATTATTTATATCAACCATTAATTTTATTTACTGCATTCAAAATATAAAGTATTATAGAGTTTTTAATTTTGTTGTTGCTCCAAATCCTTTAGGTGCCGAGGCTTCATCTCTCATAAGCCGATCTGCTATTTTCGTAATTTGCTTTTTTTGGTACTTGTATTTCGCCGCAAAGTCTCCGCCTTTTGCCGCACGTACAGTCAATTGGTTTTTTGCTTATTTATATCCAACATTCTCGGGTATTAATTTTCAATAAATAAGATTTTAGTTTCACGAGCAGATATGTTTTCTGTTTTATCAATAAAACATACCTTACATAAAAAACTTTTTATGCTACAACCCTGGCAAACAGCAACCGTTATAAAAATTGAACAGCAAACGCACAACACCCGCCGGTTCTTCATACAAATACCGGAGCTGGAAATTTTTGATTTTAAACCCGGGCAGTTTGTAACCATCGATCTTCCCATACACGAAAAACCCAATAAACGCTGGCGCAGTTATTCCATTGCAAGCTGGCCAAACGGTACAAATATTTTTGAACTTTGTATTGTACAATTAGATGGTGGTGCTGGTACTGCTTATTTGTTTAATGAAGTAAAAGAAGGCACAGCACTTACCCTGCGTGCACCTGTTGGTGTTTTTACATTAGGAGAACATGCATTGGAAAATGATTTGTTTCTTATTTGCACCGGTACAGGTATTGCCCCCTTTCGTAGTATGGCGCAATACATAAAACTGCATAATGTAACGCATAAAAATATTTATCTTTTATTTGGTTGCCGTACAAAAGCTGATTTACTTTATTTTGAAGAATTAAAATCTTTGAGTGATAGCATGGAAGGTTTTCACTACATCCCCACACTAAGCAGAGAAAACTGGGAAGGTGCATCTGGCTATGTACATGCAGTGTACGAAAATATTTTACATACACAACAAAACCCTGCAGCAAATTTTATGCTCTGCGGGTGGAAGGCAATGATAGACGAAGCAAAGAGCAGGATCATTGCACTCGGCTATGATAGAAAAGCAATTCACCAGGAGTTGTATGGGTGAATTTTAAATTAGAAAACGGTAGTGGGTATCTTTTTTATTGTTCAGCATTTCTTCGTACGCAGTAATTTCTTTATGCAAATATTTTTCATATTGAGCGTACATAAAATCTCTAAAAATATTTATATCCTCTTTTTTTCTAGTCGCTTGTAAGGCTTCAAAATAAGCTGCTTTATCTTCTTTAAAAACGATTGCCATTGGCAGGTTAAAAAAAACTTGCAAATAGTTCATCAATAAACTACTCGTTCTACCATTGCCATCATAAAAAGGATGAATACTTACCAACTCAAAATGTGCATCAAAAGAAAGGTTTAATTTTTCCTCAATAGAATTATTATTGTCCAGTTTATTATTTATCTTTTCACAAAGCCCAGTTACCAATTTTTCTACCTTATCATAATTTACAAAATAGCTATTCCCGGCACTCACATTTCCTTTTCTAAACTTTCCTTTTGTAACATCTATTTCTCCAAATATAGTATTATAAATACTTCCAGTATTTTTCATTACCTGGGCATTTATTTCACAAATAAAATTGGAAGTTATTTTTCGTTTCGTTTTAGTTTCAGCAATACTAAATTGTAATGCTTTAAAATGGTCTTGAACCATAAGACTGTGAAGGAGTGGTTTTCCCGCAGGTGTTATTCCTTCATCTAATAAAAGCCTTGTTTCTACTTCGGTAAGTGTACTTCCTTCAATAGTGGTAGAGTGGTGCGTAATGGCATACTGATTGAATTTTTCAAAATCCAATACATCGGATAAATTCAACGAATTAAATTTATCCATCAATAAAACTATTTCATCAATATTTTTCACCTCAATATTTTATAAATTCAAAATTATTCAATCAATTTCTCCACCAAACCTTTTACCTCACTCAACGCAATTCGCTCCTGCCTCATATCATCTCTATAGCGAATAGTAACAGTATTGTCTTCTTTTGTTTGATGATCTATGGTTACACAAAACGGCGTGCCCACTGCATCCATACGGCGATAGCGTTTTCCTATGGCATCTTTTTCTTCATAAAAACAATGGAAGCTTTGTTTGCAATTGTTCATTAATGCTGTTGCAATTTCTGGCAAGCCATCTTTTTTTAATAACGGAAGTATAGCCAGTTTTACAGGAGCCAGTTTTGCAGGAATTTTTAACACCACTCTGCCATCTGGTGTGCCACCTTCTTTCGTCCATTTTTCATTAGTGTATGCCAGGCTTAAAATGGTGAGAAACAAACGATCTAATCCTACAGAAGTTTCTACCACATACGGCGGATAATTTCCGTAAGGTTTTCCCTCTTCGTTTAAGTCATTATCAAAATACTGTATTTTCTTTTTGCTAAAAGTTGCATGCTGCGTAAGGTCATAATCTGTACGGCTGTGTATACCTTCCAGTTCCTTCCAGCCAAAGGGAAATTCAAATTCAATATCCAGCGCAGCATCGGCATAGTGTGCCAGTTTTACATGATCATGAAAACGTAATTTCTCTGCAGGAATACCAATACCTTCATGCCATTTTTTGCGTTCACCTTTCCAGTAATTGTACCATTGCATTTGCGTGCCAGGTCTTATAAAAAACTGCATTTCCATTTGCTCAAACTCCCTCATGCGAAAAATAAACTGGCGGGCTACAATTTCGTTTCTAAAAGCTTTGCCTGTTTGTGCAATACCAAAAGGTATTTTCATACGGCCACTTTTTTGCACGTTTAAAAAATTTACAAAAATTCCCTGAGCTGTTTCTGGTCGTAAATAAATGGTATCGGCTTCTTCGGATACACTTCCTATTTTAGTACTGAACATGAGGTTAAAATCCCGTACGTCAGTCCAGTTGCAGGTTTTGCTGATGGCGCATTTTATTTTATTATCTTCTATCAGTTTTTTAAGTCCTGCATAATCGCTTGCAGCAATAAGAATATCCATTTGTGTAAGCACTTCATCTGCCAACTGCTCTTTGCCTGCTGCTTTCTGCTCCTCTGCAAATCCTTCTATTAAATGATCTACCCTGTACCGCTTATTACTGTCTTTATTATCAATCATCGGGTCGCTAAAATTATCCACGTGTCCGCTCGCCTTCCACACTGTGGGGTGCATAAAAATGGCAGCATCTATACCCACAATGTTTTCGTGTAGCTGAGTCATACTCTTCCACCAGGCATCCCGTAAATTTTTTTTAAGTTGCGCACCCATTTGCCCGTAATCATACACTGCCGCAAGCCCGTCGTACAACTCACTGCTTTGAAAAATATATCCGTATTCTTTACAATGAGATATTATTTCTGCGAAATTATTTGCTTCATTTGCCATAAGGCTGCAAATATAAATGTTTTTGTTTTTGTGCGCCGGGTAACAAGTATGGCCTTACTGCATTCTATTAACTTTTTCTCTTTTTAAAAAATCACCGTTTTAGTTATTTGAGAACTTTTACTGCAACATATTGTTGAGCAGTGCAACTACAACAAACCGGGTAATTAAAAATAAAATTGTCTATTCTATTTTTTCCCGATTCGGCATTCCTTTTTCCCGATAGCGGTTGGGAAGCCGTACAAATATTTTCACTTTTGCAACATGTTTAAATCTTTTATTGCTACAGCAATTTTATTATTATTATTTTTCTGTGCAAACGCACAAATCGTTCGCACACCAGCACAACAGTTATTAATTACAAACGAAGATTCTTTGAATGCCGGTGTATCAAAATCAAAAACTGTATTATCTGGCTACGGCAGCGCATTGTACCGCAGAGATTTTAATGCACAGCAATCCACTATGAATTTAGAAAGAGTGGTGCTATTTGTTGGTCATCAGTTCAACGAAAAAATAGCTTTTTTTTCCGAATTAGAAATAGAAAATGCAAAAGTAACCGGTGGCGGCGATGGAGAAATTGCTATGGAACAGGCCTATTTAAAGTTTAACCTCAATGCCCGCAAATATATAGTGGCAGGGCTTTTTATACCACGTATAGGTTTAATAAATGAAAACCATTTACCTGTAAATTTTAATGGTGTTGAGCGCCCCATTGTTGAGCAAATTGTAATTCCCTCTACCTGGAGAGAGCTGGGCATTGGCTTTTATGGAAGGTTTAAGAACAAGCCACTTAATTATAGTATTGCTATAATGAACGGGCTTAATAGCAGTGGTTTCGAACATGGAAACGGATTAAGAGGAGGGCGGTTTGAGGGCAGTAATGCTACCGCAAATAACCTTGCCGTTACCGGTGCGTTACAATATTATTATAAGAATTTTATTTTTCAATTTTCCGGGTATGCAGGCGGCAGTAACGGGCTCACTAAAAGAGCAAGCGATAGTTTAAACATTGACTCCGGTATTTTTGGGCTACCGGTTTACATGGGCGAAACAAATATTCAATACAGTAAAAATGCATTTAGCGCAAAAGCACTGTTTACTTACATAAATATTACAGCAGCAAATCAAATAAATAAAACCTATTCCAATAACACCGCAAGCAGTATGTATGGCGGTTATGGTGAAATTGCTTATGATCTTTTTTACGGAAAAGAAAAAATGAAAGAGCAGCAGTTGAAAATATTTTCCCGTTATGAAATGTTAGATCTTAACAGCTCTATTGCTATAAATGGTATTTATGATGGTACACAAAAACAAAGTCATTTAATTTTAGGCTTCACGTATTTACCTGTAAAAAATGTGGTTATAAAGGCAGATGTGAGGCTTGTTCATACGGGGGAGGAAAATCCATCGCTTGTTATAAACCCAAGCCGGGTAAGGTTTCCGTACAATCGCACCAATCAAATATTTAACCTTGGCATTGGCTATTCATTTTAATATATCCACATGGAGCGAAGAGTATTTTTAAAGAAAAGTTGTAAAATATGCTTGCTGGGTACAGCAGGTTTTGCAGTTGTGTTAGAAGCATGCAGTCCAAAAGCGGGTATCACATTGGCTGATGCAAAATCTGTAATTGTAAAAGATAGCATAGCAACTGTGCCGTTATCAGCTTTAAAAAACAACAGCCCATTAACCATATTAACCATACCCAAATACCCGTATGAAATTGCTATAGAAAAAATGGAGAATAATAATTATCGCACGCTGCTGCTTATGTGTACGCATTACGAAAACCAGCTTATCCCTACTGGCAATGGTTATACCTGCAGCGCTCACGGCAGCAAATTTACAAAAGAAGGAAAAGTGCTTAACGGTCCTGCTGCACTGCCTTTAAAAGAATTGAAAACAATAGTATCTGAAACAAATTTATTTATACAACTAATCTAAAACTATGAAAAAAATATTCTTACCTGCTTTTTGTGCAGTGATAATTTTTGCCGGATGTAATAAAAGTGAGGCTACTAATACCGCTAATGATTTTAATGCTAAGAAGGATGCGGGCATAACAGATTTTGTAAACAAAGTAGCTATACCTGGTTATGCAGAACTTAAACAAAAGGCAGATGTTTTAAATAATAGCATCATCACATTAAATACAAATACAACGGATGCAAATTTAACTCTTGCAAAAAATGCGTGGAAAGATATGCGCAGCACGTGGGAAAATGAAATAACCTTTTGATGCAATGATCGCTGCGTACACTGCATATTTAGTAAAATTTCATGAAAAGGTGTCGGCTTAGAAGATTTAGTGAAAATGAAGAACAGGGCACTGGATGCGGAGTTGCAATCAAATTGCAAAGATAAATTTATTCCATTATCTGTTGCAGATAGAAAAGCACTTGTAAAATTTATACGGTCCTTATAAAAAAATGTTTACAGTCCTTAATTATTTATCCATTTACTCAATGTTATTTCATCGGCACTTATTTTTCCTATTTCTTTAAACCTGCTGCTGTTTAAAACTACACTATTTGCAGCAGGTTCTTTGTGTACATTTCTCGTACCTACAAAAGTGGAATGTATAAACGAAATTTCATTGCCTTCTTTAAAAATAAAACCGGTGTGGTTATCCAGCCCTACAATGTATAAGCCATCGCCGCCATCCTCTATAGCCTGTATAAAAACATTAATGGTTACATTGCTAAAACGTTTGATGTACCTGGGTTGTACCACAGCTCTTATCATAGTTTCCGATGCTGCCTGCGCTAGTTTTATTCTTGCAACAGGCAAGCCAGCATCTCTTAAAACTGTAGTTACAAAATAACCGCAGGCAATACTTCCCTGCTGTGGCACTTTTGTAGTGCCGTTAAAATCCCAAGCTGTACCTATCCATGCGGGTACAATAGTTTTTACTACTGCATCAGTAAAATATTTGCCTTTTTCTTTAGTCGTTAATTTTTGCCAGCCGGTTTTATATTGGTCTTTTAATATAGCGATGGCCATTTTACAGGAGTCATAATTCATGATAATTTTCTCTGCCTGTTTTGGTGGAGCTACTGCGGTACTATGGTGGGCAGGTTTGTAATTGCATGCGCAAAATAACAAAAGCGATAAATAAAAGATTCGCATAAAAATTTTCGGTAAAGATGCAGGTCAGTATGGTTTCCATAAAATTTTATTCCGGTTTAGCTTTTACCTAAATAAAATATTGCTTTACGTTATTAATAGTACGTTTCTCTTTACTATATTCACCAATTAATACATTTATTTTTAATTGTAAAATAATTTGGAAATAAATTTTAATACATATTTTATTTGCTAATCTGAATAAAAAAATGTGATAGGTTGTCTTTTAAGAGCAACAACGGGTCGTCCAAAAAAGCTAGCAGGTATCCATTTTGGAGAATTTTTAATAACCCTTGCACCTTCCTTTTCCATACCAAATCCAATATTCGTTTCTGGTAAAATATCAAAAACATTTCCTGAGGTATCTATTTTAAATTTTATTATAACGGTGTACACGCCCATTGGCACTTTATTTTTTAAACCAATATCAGAAATTAAATTTTTTTCCAAATGTTCTTTAAAACCCGGACAAGTTGCCTCCTCCAGTTTTCTTGAGTATACAATAGATTCAATTATTTTGCCATTTTCATGAGAAACTAAGATGCCTGTATCAGCTATGAAATTTACCTTCCAGGTTTCTACTCCGGTGCTGTCGTATTGAATAAAACTATAGGTATTTTTTAGACTGTCTGTAGCAGAAACGGTTGAAATTTTTTTGTTTTTAGACCAGGTAAAATTTGCGTAATTAATTTTTACTCCCATCCTGTAGGTTATAGAATCAACTAACATATTTGAGCTATCCCGCTTCAACCATAAGCCATCTTCATGGTTGTATTTGTAAAGTCCGTCATTTTCCAAAATACCATTTTCATAGTACGATTTAAATACTCCACTTAATTGCGAAAGCGAAGAATCCGCAAAGTGCATCACCATAAAATAATTACCATTACTTGCGTGAAAACAGTCTAGCCTATACTCATTATTTTCAATCATACCCTTGCCTATAATATCTGCATCTTCCTCATTTACCGAAACCAAATTGCTGTTTAAATAATAGATGTCTTTATATGTTTGCGAGTAACTAAAATGTATTAAAAATATGAACAGAAAAAGTAATAAAAGTTTATGCATATTTCCAATATTAAATTATTAAATTTTTTACCGCATCTATAACCTCCTGCAATCCTCCCACATTTTGCCCGCCTGCTGTAGCAAGTGTTTTTTGCCCGCCACCACCACCGCCAATAAGTTTGCTTACGGTTTCTTTTATTATTTTACCTGCATCTAAATTTTTTGCTGCAGCTACCGTTTCGCTTATGCCAATGGCTACAAACGCCTTGCCGCCTATGTTTGCGCACAAAACCACTACGTGGTCGTGTAAATGTGTTTTAAGATCTGTACATAATTTTTTCAATGCATCTGCATGGGGTACTTCTATAATTTGTCCTACAAAAGTTACGTTGTTAATAATCTCATCTCTTTGTAACAACTCATTTCTTATACCCACCAGTTGCCTTGCTTCCAGGTTTTCTATTCTTTTACTTAGCTGCGTATTTTCTGTTTGTAAACTTTCTATGGCTTTGCTAATGTCTTTCGGGTTTTTTAAACTTTCTTTTACAGCTCTTATTGTTTCAAATTGTTCATTTATGATATGCTCTGCTGCATCGCCACTTATGGCTTCTATACGCCGCACGCCAGCGGCTACAGCACTTTCTGACAATATTTTAAAATACCCAAGCTCCCCCGTACTACCTACATGTGTGCCGCCACAAAGTTCTATAGAGTAAGCAGGGTCTATAATAACCACCCTTACCACGTCGCCATATTTTTCGCCAAACAAAGCCATAGCACCCGTTTTTAGGGCTTCTTCCTTGCTCATACTTTTAATAATTACCGGTATGTTTTCTCTTATTTTCCGGTTCACTATTTTTTCTGTAGCTGCTATTTCTTCATTAGTCATTTTTGCAAAATGACTAAAGTCAAAACGCAGATTATCTGCATTTACAAGACTTCCCTTTTGTGCTACATGTTTACCCAATACCTGTCGCAATGCAGCGTGCATAAGGTGTGTGGCACTGTGGTGAGTAGCTATTTTTTGTCTCCTATCTTTATTTACTTTAGCAGTTATTTTCCCTGTCAAATCTTTGGGTATGGCTTCTGTAAAATGAATAATTAAATCATTTTCTTTTTTGGTATCAATAATTTCTAACTGCCAACTACTCGCTGACCCTTGCTCACTGCCCCCTGCCAACTGCCCAATATCCCCCACCTGCCCGCCACTTTCTGCATAAAACGGCGTTTGTTCCAGTACAATTTGGTACAGTTCTTTTCCTTTGCCCGTTACTTTTCTATACTTTAAAATATGGGTTTTTGTTTCTAAAACATCGTAGCCTGCAAAAGTGCAATGGCCTTCATTTACTATCTGCCAGTCTTCTGCATCCAGCGCTGTGGCTGCACGGGAGCGGTCTTTTTGTTGTTTCATTTCCGCTTCAAAACCTGCATCATCTACCGCTATATTATTTTCTCCGGCAATTAACCGGGTAAGGTCTATGGGGAAACCAAAGGTATCCAGCAATTCAAAAGCATCTTTACCACTTACTGTTTTATTTGCAGCAATAATGGTATCCATTCTTTTTAATCCTTTTTCCAGCGTTCTCAAAAATGCTTCTTCCTCTTCCTTTATTACTTTGCACACAAAATCCTGCTGTGCTTTTAATTCCGGAAAAACATGCTCAAATTGTGTTGCAATAACTGGCAGTAATTGAAACAATAAGGGTTGTTTATAATTAAGATACGAATAATAATAACGCACCGCACGCCGCAGTATACGCCGTATAACATAGCCTGCGCCTGTGTTTGAAGGTAATTGCCCATCTGCAATGGTAAACGCTATTGCCCGAATATGATCTGCAAGTACACGGAAAGACACAGCTCCCTCCCAACCTCCCCCAGAAAGAGAGGAGCTGGCAATCTGCTTAATAGAATCTTTTATAGTTAACTCAGGATCGTATTTCATCCCGGTTATCTCTTCTACTTTTTTTATGGTATCGCTAAAAACATCCGTGTCGTAGTTAGATTTTTTATTTTGTATTACACGCACCAGTCGCTCAAAACCCATCCCCGTATCTACATGCAGTGCAGGCAAAGGTTGCAGGCTGCCATCTTTTAGCCGGTTATATTGCATAAATACATTGTTCCATATTTCTATTACCTGCGGGTGGTCTTTATTTACCAGGCTTTGCCCCGGCACAAGTGCACGTTCCTCCTCCGGGCGCATATCCACATGTATTTCGCTGCAGGGGCCGCAGGGGCCCGTATCGCCCATTTCCCAAAAATTATCTTTCTTGTTTCCATAAACAATATGATCTTCTGCCACCAGTTTTTTCCATTCCTGCAGTGCTATTGTAGATGCGGGCAGCCCTTCTTTTTCATCTCCTTCAAATACGCTTACATACAATTTATGTTTGGGTATTTTATAAACCTCCGTTAATAATTCCCAGCTCCAGGCAATGGCATCTGCCTTAAAATAATCGCCAAAGCTCCAGTTGCCCAGCATTTCAAACATAGTGTGGTGGTACGTATCTACACCCACTTCTTCCAGGTCGTTGTGCTTGCCGCTTACCCGCAGGCATTTTTGTGTATCGGCAATCCTTGTGTGGGCGGGCGTTCCGTTGCCCAAAAAATAATCTTTAAACTGGTTCATACCCGCATTTGTAAACAATAATGTGGGGTCGTTCTTTACCACAATAGGTGCACTCGGTACAATAAGATGCCCTTTGCTTTTAAAAAAATCTAGGAACTGCTGCCTTATTTGTGAAGCCGTCATAACTGCTTTATTTGGTAGGGTTGTATTTGTAATTTATGGAGTTATATTTGCGAGTGGCAAAAATAGGAGAATAGTCCTTTATATAAACAGTAACGGGTATTTTTAAAGCAGTTGCTTTAAGGATAATTATTTTTTTTGGCTTTCGCCTTTTGCACATTGTTAAGCATTTGTTCGGGCTATACGCTGCAATCTTTTTTATCTGTTATAATCGGTACGCTGTGTATCCGGATTTAAAAAAAGGATTTCCGCTGCTATCCCGCAGCTAGTGAACAGTAGTTTATTTTTCAGCCTTTAAATGCAACCAGCTAAAAAAAAACGCTGGGGTAAAATAAAAAATACAGGTTGTTACAGGCACAAGCGTGAGGGATTGCAGGCGGCACTACGAGTTTGCCAGAGGCAAACGAGGACGTATAGCCGAAAAGCCCGGTGCCCCCACACAGGGCACACACACCATTGTTTTTTAAAATAAATTTTTTGCCAAAAGCGGCTATGAAGAAAATAAAATATTTTTATAATACACAAACACTGCGGTACGAAAAGCTGGAAACGCCCCTGCGGGTGAGGCTGCTGCGGCTTTTTGGATTTCTTTCTGCCTTGGTGGTAAGCTCTGCCATTGTTATTTATTTGTACAGCCGTTTTATTCCTAAACCTGCAGATATGGAAGCAAACAAAAAATACGAATTAATAAAAGATAACTACCAGCAGCTAAATGGAAAAGTAAAAAACCTGCAGGAGCAAATGGCAACCTTGGAAAAAAGAGATAATGAAGTATACCGGTCTATTTTTGAAGCAAACCCGCTGCCAGACAGTGCCAGAGCTAAACTTACGGAAAAGAAAAAAGAGATAGAAAAAGTGAATGTGATGAATGATGACGAAATTGGTAAAAATATTGCTGCACAATTAAACAATATAAATGCACGGGTGGCCTACCAGTTTGAAAGCTACAACGGCATAGAAAAATTAATAAATAATCAGGGAGAAAAAATAGCGAGTATACCGGCTATACAACCAGTGAGCAATAAACAGCTTACCAGGATAGCTAGTGGTTTTGGTATGCGCATTCACCCTATATACGGTATTGCAAAAATGCACAACGGGCTGGACTTTACTGCACCCGAGGGTACACCCATTTATGCCACAGGCAATGGCATAGTTACTACTGCCGGGCCGGGCACAGGTACGGGCAACCATGTAATTATAAACCATGGCTATGGCTACGAAACAGTGTATATGCACATGGTACGCATAAAAGTAACCCAAGGTAAAAAAGTAACAAGGGGCCAAGTAATAGGCTGGGTGGGCACTACAGGTGCAAGTACAGGACCTCACTGCCATTACGAAGTGCACATAAATGGCACGCCTGTGGACCCGGTATACTTTTTCTTTAACGATTTAAATGCAGAGGAATATGACAGGCTGCTAAAAATAGCCGCTACGGGCAGTGCGAAAAGTTTTGATTAACACCAAAAAAACTAAGGAGAATAGTTTTCATAAAAGCCCATCGTAAATAAATATAATTTGAAACAAGCATCCTTATTTAATTTTGATAGTGAGCCGGAAGATAAACAACCGGCAGCGGCTGCCATCATTAAAGAAGATGCTGTTATAATTAATGAAGAGCCTGTAGAAATAAATTTTGCAGTAGAAATTAGTGAAACACCAGTTGCTGTTTCCACAAACAGCAAAGGGAAAAGAAAACTTAATAAAGCAGGGTTAAATGCAGATTTAATAGACATACCTGAGGACGAAATATTGTTTCAAAAAAAATATTATGCTATTGGTGTGGTAGCAGAAATGTTTAAGGTAAATATATCCCTGCTGCGGTTTTGGGAAAAAGAATTTGATATTTTAAAGCCTAAAAAAAATGGTAAAGGCGATCGCCACTTTAGACCGGAAGATGTAAAAAATTTAAAACTGATACACCACCTGCTTAAAGAAAAAAGATATACATTAGAAGGAGCAAAAGATTTTTTGAAGAATAATAAAAAAGCAGACGAAAACTTTGCACTCATTGAAGATTTAAAAAAGATAAAATTATTTTTATACGATTTAAAGATGAGTTTGTAGTATTTTAAAATAGTTTATTATAAACCGCCGACGATAATTTATTATAAACCGCCGGCGGAGCTGGAAGCCGCCGTTGGGGTTTGGGAAAATTTTATTTATAAAAAATTTACATTTACACCATAAAAAATACATGAAAAAAATAATTTTATTTACCCTAACAGCAATAATAATGATGAAAGCTGCAACGGCGCAAACGCCCTACACCTCTGTGGTTGATGATAGAAAAGTAACGATACTGGATGGTATTATTACCAAATATGCGCTCCAGAATAATGCAGCTTTTACGAGCTGGTACGCCCCAAGCCAAACTGCTTACAGGCCTGATACAGCCATACTTGCAGCAATGGAAAATACAAAAGGAAAAGTACAGTTTATAATATTTGGCGGCACCTGGTGTGAGGATACACAGAATATTTTACCAAAGTTTTTTAAGCTGCAGGAGCAAGCTGGTGTGGCAGATAACGCCATTACTTTTTTTGGTGTAGACCGCTCTAAAAAAACATTGGGTAATGTGGCCGATGCGTTTAAAATTACCAATGTGCCTACCATCATTGTAATGAAAGATGGTAAAGAAACCGGTAGGGTGGTGGAATATGGCAAAAGCGGCAAATGGGATGCAGAGCTGGCAGAAATACTAAACAAATAAAAGGTACTCAGTTAAATGGGTACAAAATTTGACTGACGAAAATGGTAAAGATGAATTTTTAATTTTCAAAAAAAATACATCATTTGTTGGCAGTTTATTTTTAGCAGGAGTAAAATAATTTATAAAAATATACCAGCACAGGCTGCTTTGCACTGTGATCAAAAAAAACTTCATGCAAGATCTTCAGGATTTTTTACAGCCTATATCTTTATCTTTTATAAATGAAGATGAAGGCTATACAGAAGGCCAGATAGGCAGGCACGTGCACACACAAAATGATGAGCAGTTTAATATTGATACCGCAGATATTGTTATTGTAGGCGTGGCAGAAACCCGTGGCAATGGCAGAGCCGAAAAAGAAAATAATGCTGCTGATATTATTCGTAAAAAATTTTACAGGCTGCATTACTGGCATACAGATTTTGTAATAGCCGATGCAGGGAATATAGCAAAGGGTGACACTTTAAAAGACAGTTATGCTGCCATAAAAACCGTGTTGGAGGAACTCTATAGCAGAAATAAAACGGTGGTTATATTAGGTGGCTCGCATGATGTAACCCTTGCCCAGTATAACGCTTACCGCAGCAGCAATACCGTAATAGAAGCTACCTGTATAGATGCACATATCAATTTAAAAGGCGAAAGTAGCGTACCGTCCGAAAATTTTTTGATGGAAATGTTTACCGGTGAGCCCAATATATTGCGGCATTATAACCATATTGCTTTTCAAAGTTATTTTGTGCACCCGGGTATGCTGCAAACCATAGATAAGCTGCGGTTTGATTGTTATCGGCTGGGTAATGTGCTGGAAAATATGGATGAAATGGAACCTGTGCTACGCAATACAAACCTGCTTAGTTTTGATATAAATGCTTTAAAATACAGCGATGCTCCTGCAAATAAAAATTGCCCCAATGGCCTCACAGGTATAGACGCCTGCACCCTTATTCGCTACGCAGGCATGAGTACAAACCTTACCAGCTTTGGCATGTACGGGTATAAACCTGCAGATGATGTAGCAGAAGTAACCGCTATGCAAATAGCACAAATTTTGTGGTATTTTGTAGACGGCAGGCATAGAAGTAAAGCAGAATCTGCCTTGCACGAACGAGATAATTTTAATGAATACCACACGGTATTTGCAGAGGTAGATACTACTTTTTTGCAAAGCAAAAGAACCAACCGGTGGTGGATGCAAATGCCCGATGGAAAATTTATTGCATGCAGCTACAATGATTACCTTACCGCCGGTAAAAATGATTTTCCCGAAAGATGGCTGCGGGTGCAGGAAAGAGGTTAAAAAATATTTTTTATTTAAAAAATTTTGCTATGACTAAAACAAAAGATTACCCGGGTGAAGTTTGGAAAAATGTAAATTTTAATCTGGATTTTAAGATAGACTACAGGTTAGAGATATCTAATTTTGGACGCATGCGGAGTTTTACCAAAGTAGCGGATGGTAACCCTGTGGCAGGTTCTATGATAAACGGGTACAAAATTATTCGCCTTAAATTTTATAGCCCAAGGCCAGAAACAATCAAAAAAAAATTAGAACTTGCACAACAAGAAAATTTTGTACTGGCAAGAAAATTAAAAACAATTAAAGAAAATGGAACGGTTGCAGCAATTAAAGAAATGGAAACCCAATTGCTGGCACAAAAGAAAAAATTAAGTACAACATTTAAAAAGGAACTGGATAGTAGGGTGGTGCATTATCATTGCCTTGTACACAGGCTGGTAGCTTATTATTTTTTAAAAAAGCCTATAATAAAGCAAACTATAGTAAGCCACCTGGATCATGAAAAACTAAACAATAGAGCCAGTAATTTACAATGGATGACGCCCGAAGAAAATAGTACACACCAGCAGCATAGCCCTTATGTAGTTCGTAAAAAGGAAAAATCTTTTGAGCGCAAAACCACATCACATGCTACAAAACTAACTGTAACAAAAGTAATGCTTATAAAAAAATTATTAGGCGAAGAGAAACCTGTACGATTACTTGCCAAAAGATTTAAAGTAACAGAAACGCAAATTTATCGTATAAAAAAAGAAGAAAACTGGGCAGATGTAGGAGCCGCAAAATAGTAAAACTTTCTTATTCTTACAATTGTATAAGGTTTTATTGAAAACGCTCTATAATGAAACGATCTTTTATTTTTATTTTGCTCGCTTGTTTTTATTCATTAAAAATGTACGCACAGCCGCTGCAAAAAATAGTTGATATTTTTTTAAATGATACAGCAGTAGTTAGCGGGCATGCGGGTATAAGCATATACGAACCCGCAACCAATAAATATGTATACAATTATAATGCAGAGAAAAATTTTATTCCTGCAAGCAATGTAAAATTATTTTCGTTGTATGCAGGCATGAAATACCTGGGCGATAGCCTGGTGGGGCTGAGATACAAAAAAGAAAATAATATCCTAAGCATTTACCCCGCCGGCGACCCTACTTTTTTGCATCCGGATTTTAAAACCCAGCCCGTATTTAATTTCCTGCAAAAGCAGGATAGTGTGGAATATTGCAGCCAGAATTTTACTAAGGCTCTTGGTACAGGCTGGGTATGGAATGATTACCTGGATGATTATATGGTGCAGCGAAGTGAGTTTCCGCTGTATGCAAACCTTATAAGAGTATTTGTTTCAAAAAATGCTATGAGCACCATCCCAGCTTATTTAAAAATAGATACACTTCTTTATAGCAATAGTAATAATGACTATACCTTTAGAAGGAGCTGGAGCGATAACAACTTACATTTTTATACCAATACATCAGAAAAAAGAAAAAAAATTTACGAGTTGCCATTGGTAACCGGTACTGATAAAATTGTTCAGTTTTTATCGGATACCTTGCATAAAAAAATTGTATTAACCACAAAAAAAGATACTGGTAGTTTAAAAAAACTTTCTATTATTTATTCGCAGCCTGCAGATTCTTTATTTAAAATAATGATGAGCCGCAGCGATAATTTTTTTGCAGAGCAAACTTTATTAATGGCCAGCAATGAGCACCTTGGCTATATGGATGATGAAGCAATGATAGATACTTTACTCAAAACTGATCTTAAAGATATTCCTACCAAACCTCGATGGATAGACGGCTGCGGCTTAAGCAGGTACGATTTATTTTCGCCGCAAGATTTTGTTTTCATACTCAATAAAATAAAAAATGAATTTGGCTGGCAGCGAATAAAAAATATTTTGACCACAGGCGGGCAGGGTACGCTTACTGGCTATTATGAAAAAGATTCAGGATTTATTTATGCAAAAACCGGGTCTATGAGCAATACAGTAGCACTTAGCGGTTATCTCATTACCAAAAAAAACAAGACCTTTATCTTTTCTGTTATCATCAATAATTTTGAAGGCAGCGGCAGGGCAGGAAGGCGTGCCATTGAAAAATTTATACAAGCTGTACGGTTGAATAATTAAGTATGTAGTAACCTTTACTCAGGTATACAAACTTTAAGAGTGCTGTATGGCAAGCCATGTGCATTACCTAAATTTTATAAAATTTTAAAAACATTTTTCATAAAGAAGTTGCTGCTATAAATGTTGCTGCTTTTTTGTATAACCATAATGCTGCTGTGTTGCAGTTTAAATTTTAAAAAAACAAAACAGTAGTGTACTTTAAAAAGAGTACATTTATTCTGGTGAATGATTGCTTTTAAATACTTACCGGGTAAGGCTGCTTTACTGGAAATAAAATATTTTACCATGAACAAAAACAAACTTTTTCAATGGTCAGTTACGGCCTCGCTTGCTGGTTTTATTTTTGGTTTTGATACCGTTGTTATATCCGGTGCAAACCTGCCGGTAAAAGAACTCTGGCACACTACGCCATTATTTCATGGCTTTTTTATTATGTCTATGGCATTGTGGGGAACGCTTATCGGATCTGTGTTTGGCGGTATTCCCACTGAAATCTTCGGTAGAAAAAAAGTATTGTTTTGGGTGGGAATCGTTTTTGCTATTTCTGCATTTGGTTCTGCATTTGCACAGGATCCTTACAGCTTTTCTTTTTTTCGCTTTATAGGCGGTATTGGTATCGGCGTATCATCTGTAGTAGCGCCCACCTATATTTCAGAAATTTCTACACCGGCTACAAGAGGCAGGTTCGTTGCCATGTACCAGTTTAATATTGTGTTCGGCATATTAATTGCATTTCTTTCTAATTATTTTTTGCAGGGCATGGGGGGTGTAAATGATTGGCGATGGATGCTTGGAGTACTGGCAATACCTGCACTTATTTATACCGTATTGGTGATGGGTTTACCGGAAAGCCCACGCTGGCTCATTACAAAAAAAGGTGACAACACAAAAGCAAAAAATATTTTATTACAGATAGGTGTGAGTGATACCGATACAGAAATTACTTCAATAATAAACAGCAACAAGCGGGAAGAGAGCGATGGAAAATCTGCACCACTATTTAGTTCAAAACACAAAGTTATTTTGTCACTTGCCTTTTTTGTAGCATTCTTTAATCAGTTTTCCGGTATAAATTTTATTCTATATTACGCACCCGAAATCCTTTCCCGTATAGGATTGGGCGCTAAAGATTCTTTGCTAAATGCTATTGCAATAGGCGGTACAAATTTGCTTTTCACATTTGTCGGTTTATATTTTATTGACAGAGTAGGCAGAAAAAAATTACTACTTATTGGCTCAATCGGTTATATCATAAGCCTCATAATGGTAGCATGGTGTTTTTATACAGCAGCAAGCCCAACTTTATTAATGAGTTTTCTTTTAATTTTTATTGCATCGCATGCGGTAGGGCAGGGCGCCGTTATATGGGTTTTTATTTCAGAAATATTTCCCAATAAAATACGGGCAGCCGGGCAATCTTTTGGGGCGAGTGTGCATTGGATTTTTGCTGCGCTAATAACACTGGTTACACCGGTTTTTTTGGATGAAAAAAATGGACTTTTAAAAAACCCGTGGTCCATTTTTGCATTTTTTGCTGGGATGATGATATTGCAATTAATTTGGGTACTTACAAAAATGCCCGAAACAAAAGGTATTTCTCTCGAAGCACTGGAAGCTAAATTTTTAAATGAAAATAAATAAAGCAAATGGCAGAATATAAAATAAACAAAGTAGTTTGTTTTGGCGAAATACTCTGGGATATACTGCCCACGGCTACTTTGCCGGGTGGTGCACCTATGAATGTTGCCTATCATTTAAAAAAATTGGGTAATGATCCTGCATTAATTACAAGGATAGGAAATGATGACTGGGGCAAAAAATTAATAGTTTTGCTTACAGAAAATAATATCAATGTTAATTATGTGCAAACCGATGAAGTACTGGAAACCGGAAAAGTAAACGCAATAATTGGAGAAAATAATGAAGTAACTTATGATATTGTACAACCCGTTGCGTGGGATTATATTCACATGCAAAATGATTTGAAAAACTTGATAGCTAATGAAGATTATTTTGTATATGGCAGCCTTGCAGCAAGAAGTAATATCAGTAGAAATACTTTGTTTAAATTATTGGAGGTAGCAAAAAATAAAGTGTTTGATGTAAACCTCAGGGCTCCTCATTATACCAAAGATATTTTTGAAAAATTATTACCTGCTGTACATTTACTAAAACTTAATGAAGAAGAATTGACAATAGTAAGCTCATGGTTTGCTGATGTAAAAACGGCGGAAGAAAAAATAAAATTGCTGCAGGATAAATTTAATATACCCAATATTGTTGTTACAAAAGGCGGCAATGGTGCTGTCTTTAATTGCGATGGAAAATTTTATACAAACAAAGCATATAAAGTAACTGTTGCTGATACTGTTGGTAGCGGAGATTGTTTTCTTGCAGCACTCATCACAAAATTATTTTTAAAAGAAAATCCTCAAAATGCATTACAATTTGCTTGTGCCGCAGGGGCATTAGTTGCAAGTTATAGTGGCGCTTGTCCGAATTATAGTGTACACGAAATAACTGATCTCATTAAAAATGATGTTTAAATGCTGATATGAAAAAGAATATAATCTCTCTGATCATTTTTATCGCCTTTTTTATAAGTGCCAAAAATATTTTTGCGCAAAAAAGCAATCTGTTGTATAAAGAACTTCATCGTCCTCAAATTCATTTCTCACCAAAAGCACACTGGATGAACGACCCCAACGGCATGGTTTTTTCTAACGGTGTTTACCATTTGTTTTTTCAATATTATCCCGGTGCAACGGTGTGGGGGCCTATGCATTGGGGGCATGCAACCAGCAAAGATCTTATTCACTGGAAGGAACAATCCATTGCTTTATATCCGGATAGTTTGGGGTATGTTTTTTCCGGAAGTGTGGTGACAGATAAAAATAACACATCTGGCTTTGGTAAAAAAGGAACTGTGCCGCTGGTGGCTATTTTTACACATCATAATATGGCTGGCGAAGTAGCAAAGCGAAATGATTTTCAAAACCAAAGTATTGCATACAGTAATGATGAGGGTAAAACATGGAAAAAATATGAAGGTAATCCCGTTTTAAAAAACCCTGGCATTGCAGATTTTAGAGATCCAAAAGTAATATGGTATGAGCCACAAAAAAAATGGATAATGACGCTTGCCACAAAAGACAGAATAACCTTTTACTCTTCTGCAGATCTTAAAACATGGATTAAAGAAAGTGAGTTTGGTGCTCAACTGGGCGCTCATGGCGGCGTATGGGAATGCCCCGATCTTTTTACATTAAACGATAACGGCAAACAAGTATGGGCGCTTACCGTAAGTTTAAACCCCGGCGCACCAAACACAGGCTCTGGCACACAATATTTTTTAGGAAATTTTAATGGTAAAACTTTTACTACAGCACAAACAAATACTAAGTGGATTGATTACGGCCCCGATGATTATGCAGGAGTAACATGGAGTAATACCGGTAGTAGAAAAATATTTTTAGGATGGATGAGCAACTGGATGTATGCAACGCAAGTACCTACAATTAATTGGCGAAGTGCAATGACGCTTCCGAGAACACTAAAATTAAAACATGAGGGAAATGATATTTTTATTGCTTCAGCGCCGGTAGCAGAATTATTGGCTAATTCATCAAAACCGATTGTACTAAACAATATTTCTATTAAAAACAATTTCGATCTTTCTGCCATAACAAAAAATATAAGTTTCCCCTGCCGTATAAATGTAAGTGTAGTTAAACAGGATTTCTCCATAAAAATTTCCAATAAAACTGGAGAAGAAATTTTAATTGGCTTTGATAAAAAAACGAATCATTATTTTATTGATAGAACAATATCCGGCAATACAAATTTTAATGCAGCATTTGCTGCAAAGCATACAGCCCCTCGTATAAGCACAAGCAATACCATAAATATTTCTTTAATAATTGATGCAGCTTCTGCGGAGTTATTTGCAGATGATGGCTTAACAAACATGACAGAAATTTTCTTCCCATCAAAACCTTACAATCAAATTCATCTTCAATCAGCAGAAAATATAATAATAACAAAATTGGAGTATGTGCGCTTGAAAAGTATTCATTAAAGTATATCACGTAAAAAAGAGAGGGCTGTAAACATTTAATATCTCACTGCCCAGTTGTTATCGTTATTTCGCTGCGTGAAATATTTTCCTACTTTGCTGCTTTTCTCATTTTTGCTCCTTTGCCTCAAATCTTTTTCTATCTTCCAAAAAAGCAAGTATAGTACTTTGAAAAGTATCCATAAATAATTTGGAACAAAAAAGTTTCTATTATTATAAACCCTACTTGCGTTCCCCTCATCAGAAGAGGGTTAAGGAGAGGCTTCTTTTCTTACCTCCCAAACATCCTGTCCATTTCATCTTTTTTAAAACTCATGTACGTGGGCTTGCCCGTGGGTGTGGCATTCGGTATATCGCATAAAAAAAGTTCATCTACCAATGCCGTCATTTCTTTACAGGAAAGTATATTGCCCGCTTTTACAGAACGCTGCAGCGAAAGCGATCGCAATAATTTTTCCCGCTTGCTAAATTTAAGATCATTGCTAAAATGTTTATACTGTTCCAGCATTTTTTCAATAGCCATTTTTTCGTTTTGCTGTTCCACATCCGCTGGGGTACCGTTTATTACAAAAGTACCGCTGCCAAAAGGTTCCAGTTTGTAACCCAGTTGTTCAAGGTCTGGTATCAACTCTGCCAGCAACACTGCATCAGCAGGCGCAAGATCAATAGTAGAAGGAAAAAGACTTTGCTGCGTTGCAATAGCTTTACCCGAAACCGCCGCTGCAAAACGCTCATACAAAATTCGCTCGTGTGCATTTTGCTGGTTAATGAGCAGGTAGCCTTTTTCGTTTTGCACCACAATATATGCAGCATGCAATTGTGCAGGTGTGCAATGCGGCGATGGCGCCTCAGCTATCACCGCTTTCTCCATGAGCGGTATTTCCAATGGCGTAAACGAAGGCGTATCCACGCTTACAGGCTTTTCGTAAAAATCTTTCCAGTGAGTAAGTTCACTGCGTTTTTCAATAAAGTGTGCTTTATTTTTTTGCGTAAATGTTGCAAACAAGGAGGAGGAAGAAGCCGATGAACGATGCTCATCCGTAGCCGGTTTATTTACTGCATCCATATTTTGTATAGAGGCATCCAGCTCAAAATCCAGTGTAGGTGTAATGCTAAATTGTGCCAGCGCATGTTTAACCGCACTCTGCACAAAAGCATATACTATTTTTTCGTCTTCAAATTTTATTTCCTGTTTGGTAGGGTGTACGTTTATGTCCAGTTGTGCCGGGTCCAGGTCTATAAACAATGCGTACATCGGAAAGCTGTCTTTTGGTATCATTGCCGCAAATGCACTCATCACCGCATGGTTCAGGTAAGCGCTTTTTATAAAACGGTTATTCACAAAAAAATATTGATCGCCGCGGGTTTTCTTTGCCGTTTCCGGCTTGCCCACAAAACCACTTATATCCAGGTAATCTGTACGCTCCTGCACACTCACTAATTTTGCAGCATAATTATTTCCCAGTATCTGTACTATCCGTTGTTTAAGCGTGCCTTTTTCCAGGTGAAAAACCTGCTGCCCGTTGCTGGATAATGAAAAAAATATTTCCGGAAAAGCCATGGCAACCCTTATAAATTCATCTACAATATGCCGAAGCTCCGATGGATTACTTTTTAAAAAATTTCTTCTTGCCGGTACATTAAAAAATAAATTTTTCATGGCAATGCTCGTGCCGGTAGCCGCCGCAACTGGTTCCTGTTTTTTTACAATGCTGTTTTCTATTTCTAAGTAAATGCCAGCTTCATCTTCATCCCTTTTTGTTTTTAGTTCCACTTGCGCCACGGCCGCAATACTCGCCAGTGCCTCACCCCTAAAGCCCATTGTTTTTATACGAAATAAATCATCAATATTACTTATTTTACTGGTAGCATGCCGCTCAAAAGCCATGCGGGCATCGGTTTCGCTCATGCCCTTTCCATTATCTATAACCTGTATCAACGCCTTGCCCGCATCATTTACCAATAATTTTATTTCCGTAGCACCTGCATCTACAGCGTTTTCCAGCAGTTCTTTAACCGCACTTGCCGGGCGCTGAATTACTTCGCCGGCCGCTATCTGGTTAGCAATATTATCAGGCAATAATTGTATAATATCCTGCAATAGAAAATGTTTAAATGCAAATTTACTTAACGGTTTGCGTTAAACCAATTGTGAGGGTATATTAAGCATTTGGTGCGGTGGGCAGTGAAACACTATTTATCTTTTGTCCGGTCTCCTTCGCTGTTCCGTATTTGGCAATATGCTACCGCATTGCCAAACACATCGCTCAGTCCACCGCCGCTTTTTAGCCAAAGATTTTTAATCTGGCTTTTCTAATGTATTAAAGATATAAACCCCGTCAGCAGTATTCAACCTTTACAAAAATTGTAAAATTAAATTATTCTAAAGTAAATCCCCGTCAGCGGTTTTAACCCTTTACGAAGGTTTGTATAATTCTAAATTATTACAAAGTAAACCCCGTCAGCGGTTTTAACCCTTTACAAAGGTTGTAAAATTAAATTATTATAAAGTAAACCCCGTCAGTGGTTTTAACCCTGTACGAAGGTTCGTAAAATTTTAAATTATTATAAAGTAAACCCCGTCAGCGGTTTTAACCCTTTACGAAGGTTTGTAAAATTTTAAGTTATTATAAAGTAAACCCCGTCAGCAGTTTTAACCCTTTACGAAGGTTATAAAATTCTAAATTATTACAAAGTAAACCCCGTCAGCGTTTTTAACCCTGTGCGAAGGTTTGTAAAATTCTAAATTATTATAAAGTAAACCCCGTCAGCGGTTTTAACCCTGACGGCGGTTGACTAAAAGAATATCTAATAAAATTTATAAAATTATAAATACGGGTTTAAAATAAAAATTTAAACTACTAAAGATATAAATCCCGTAAGCGATGGCGGTTGGCAATAAAAAACATTCTAAAACCTGTTGCATATTTTTATTTGCAACAAATACAATTACGACGATACAGATAAAAATTTTATGGTTAAACCAGCTTTTTTATTTTAATTCGTGCCAATGCAGCTCTCAATAATCATCGTAAACTATAACGTAAAATATTTTCTGGAGCATTGCCTGCATTCAGTAATAAAAGCATGCGCATTTATAAACGCTGAGATATTGGTAGTGGATAATAATTCTACAGACGGCAGCGAAGAATACCTGTCGCCCAAATTCCCCGATGTACAATTTTATTGGAACAAAACAAACCCGGGCTTTGCTAAAGCCAATAACAGCCTGCTTTCCGTTGCCAAAGGAGAATATATTTTATTTTTAAATCCAGATACTATTTTGCCCGAAGATTGCTTCACGAAATGTATACATTTTTTTGATATGCACAAAGAATGCGGTGCTCTCGGCGTAAAAATGATAGACGGCAGTGGCATATTTTTACGGGAAAGCAAGCGGGGGCTGCCTACAGCCTCTGCAGGTTTTTTTAAAATGAGCAGATTGATAAAATTTTTCCCTTCTTCAAAAATATTTGCACGCTACTATGCAGGGCATTTGCCTGATGATAAAAATAATATTACCGAAGTGCTTGCAGGCGCATATATGATGCTCAGTAAAAAAGCCGTGCAAATAACAAAAGGATTTGATGAAGATTTTTTTATGTATGGCGAAGATGTAGACCTTAGTTACCGCATATCACAATCCGGTATGCACAATTATTATTTTGCAAATACTGTCATCATTCACTTTAAGGGAGAAAGCACACAAAAAAAATCCGCCACTTACAACAAATATTTTTATGAAGCCATGAAACGCTTTGTAGCAAAGCATTACAGCAGTACAAGCCCAAAATATTATTTTATGCAATGGGGTATATCTTTTGGGAAATGCCTGGCTTTATTAAAACAAAAATGCGCTTCTGCAACAAAATACAGAGCAGCATTTTTATCAGCGCATGTAATCGTTTATGGAACTGCTGCAGATAAAACCGCTGTAAAAAAAATAATAAATAAAAATGATAGTGTTGCTGTAACGATACAAAATATAAACAATGTAATTACTGGTGATGACTTGGCAGCAACAATTAAAAAGTATAAAGCAGCTTCTGTTATATTTTGTGAAGGATTACTCTCTTATAAAGAGATTATAATACAGCTTCAAATATTACCCGACTCCTGTAACGCATTTTTTTTCTTTGCAAACGCACAAAGCATTATTTGTAGCGGCAATAAAAATGCAAACGGGCTGGCTATTGCAGTGTTAAAATAGCTTTTTGTAAAAGCAATTGGTCTGTTTTTTTAAAAGGTTCCATACTGGCCTTTGCTACATCATTCATAGCCTGTATAAGATTAAACCCTTGCTGGTTTGCAGAAATAAAATAATTTTTATTGGATAAAAACGCTGCCAGGTATTCTTGTTCTGTTTGCCCGGGAGTTGCCACCAACATTGCATTTTGTTGTAGTGTAGCCAGGTCCATAATAGTAGAGTATCCGCTTCTTGCTACAATCGTTTTTGCACTTAACATTATTTCATTCAGCTCCTCTGCAGGCAAGTGGTTGTAAATATTTAAATAATTGTTTTCATGGGCTAATTTGTTATCCTCTGCAGGCAAGCCTCTCACCAATACCATGCTTATTTTTAAAGGCATCATTTGTGGTAATAAGATATTTTCGAAAATGCTGCGCTGCGGTTCGGGGCCCGAAAGCATTACTAATAAATCTATATTTTTTTTGTGCGTAGCTTTTTTTAAACGAGATAGTATTCCTATATATTTTACAGAAGTGAAGGGCATTTTTTTTGGATGCGACAATTCTCCTGCAAGCCCTTCCAATCCAGCTTCATCAGGTATCCAGCATTCATTATATTTATTGATGAAGTAATAATTTATTTTTTGAGCCAGCCATTCTATAAAAAAATTTCCGACTTTTATATGGAGTTGGTGCGTAATAAATATGCTGTGTATTTTTGGATGGTATAAACCAAATCTGTTATCAGATATTACAATGTCCAACTTATATTCCTTTCTCACTCTTTCCAGCCATTTATTTTCCTTTTTAATTGTTTTTTTTATAGATGGAAATTGACTAAGCATCTTAATTAAAAAAGTTTTTTTGTTATCGCTGTAAGAAATATTATAACCGGGCAACGGCACTATTTTTAAGAAAGGAAATTCTTTTTTCAATAATTGTGCGCAGGCATTTTGTGCTGCAATAAATACTTCAAAGTTATTTTGTAATAACATTTTTATAACAGGTATACAACGTGTTGCGTGCCCCAGTCCCCAATCCAGCGGTGCTACCAAAACTCTTTTTTTTACCTGCTTCATGTTAATTTTTTTTTGGAATTTCGCTAAAATCCAATATTTCTTAAAAAAAGTAGTTATTTTGTATTACTATTTATGAAAAATACAATTAAAATAACAGTATCCGCATTGCTGGCAATTTGCCTTCTGGTTGCAACAGGTTGTTCTTCTACAAAGAAAAGCACTTGTGGTTGTACAGGAATGGTAGGCTACAAATAATTTTTGAAAAACTATGGGCGCAAACAGAGATCTTTTGGTAATGTTCAGGCAAAATATCATGTCTCAGCAAGACATTGACCGCCAAGTAACGCAACTCCACGAAATTCTTTTTAATACAGAGAGGTTAGATAATTTTGTGAAAGCCCATGAAATACTCGATCTTAACCGATATAAAATTGTAAACAGCAGCGTTGAAATAAAAAAAATGCTGCGGCAGGGAAAAGACCGCAAACCTTTTATTTTTTTTAGCAATAAAAATTAACGGCCTGTTTCAGAATAAAAACAGGCTATTAAAATATTCACTTCACTTTTTGTAAAGCCGTTTTTAATTTCTCCAGCATCTCAGTGATTTCTTCTTTTTTACAACATCCCACACTAAGTCTATACCAGCTACTATCCGTTTTTGCACCAAAACAATGAAAAGGTATAATGGCAAGTTTAGCTTCGTTTAGCAAATAAGCAGTTACATCAGCCTGGCTTTGTAAAGAAACTCCTTCTGCCATTTTTCCTGCAAGGTCTATTTTTATGGTTAAATAAATAGCTGCTTGCGGTGTTATTGCGTCCACCGCAAAACCTTCCTTTTTGAGTTGTATAAAACCCTCATAAATATTTTGAAGCCTGTAATTTAATTCACTTTTTATGTGCGTTAGATACGTTTCTACTGCCTCACCCTGTGCCATAAATTTTGCTACTGCCTTCTGCTCAGCCATAGGCGCCCATGCACCTACATGGCTATTAATAGCTTTCATTTTTGCAATTACTTCTGCTGGTCCCATGCTCCAGCCCACACGCACACCTGTACTGGCAAATGCCTTGCTTATGCCATCAATAAAAATAGTGTATGCTTTCATTTGAGGTCGCAGGCTCACCGGGTTATAATGTACCGTATCTCCAAATGTAAGCGTCCAGTATATTTGATCGTACAATAAATATAATTTTTTTTCTCCCTCGCCACGGCTGGTGTTTTCTTTCAGCACGAGGTCGCAAATAGCTTCCAGTTCTTCTTTTTTAAACACAGTACCTGTAGGGTTTAAGGGAGAGCATACTGCCAGTAATGCAGATCCTTTTATATGTGGCTCTATTTGAGCTGCAGTGGGCATAAAATTATTTTCCCTGCTAGCCTCTATCATAACATGCTGCCCTTCGGTAAAATGCGTATAGTGGTTATTGTTCCAGCTGGGTACAGGGTATATAACTTTATCTCCTTTGTCTACAATGGCACGGTATGCTGCATATATTAAAGGTCTTCCACCTGCTGCTATCAATATTTCGCTCGCTGCATCATAATCCAGCAATTCTTTGTTTTTTATATATTTTGCCACCGCTTGTCTTAAATCCATTTCTCCTTCACTGGCGGGGTAAGTAGTATACCCTGCTTTATATGCCTCAGCTATTTCTTGGGTTAACAAAGCAGGTATTGGAAATTCTGCAGAGTCAAAATCTCCAATGGTATAATTATAAATATGCTCTCCCTGTTTTATTTTTTCTTTTACAATGCCTCCCAGTTTTACAATTTCAGACCCAATAAGCGTTTCTGCCAAAGTGCTTAATTTTAATGTTGCCATGCTGTTGTTTTAATGCTTTTAAAAGAGTGTTTGAAACAAAAATAACTGATAACGGTTGCATTTCAAAACGGCGCATATTTTAGATGTTCTCAATATTTTTATTTTAAACAGTAGTTGAAAAAACTGATGATAAATTTATTCGCACCTGTAACTGGTTCTATAACCTTTTATCATATTTATTAAAAAAATAATTGTTGTTGCCGGTAACCTATTATTTTTGTGACGAATAAAATTTCAATATGAAAAAAATAATCCTTTCTGTCACTGTACTGGCATTTCTTATTAATGCAACCGCTCAAAAAGTTGCTTTCACAGAATATAAATTAAAGAATGGTCTTAATGTGGTGTTACACCAGGATAAATCTGCCCCAGTGGTGGTGGTATCTGTAATGTACCATGTAGGCAGTAAAGATGAGCAAACCAACAGAACAGGTTTCGCACACTTTTTTGAACATCTTTTATTTGAGGGTAGCGATAATATTAAACGCGGCGAATTTATGAAAATTGTAAGCGCAAACGGCGGTCAAAACAATGCCAACACTACACAGGACAGAACATTTTATTACGAAGTATTTCCGGCAAACCAGCTGGCCACAGGTTTGTGGCTGGAAAGCGAAAGAATGCTGCACCCTATTATAAACGAAGTAGGTGTAAAAACCCAGAATGAAGTGGTAAAAGAAGAAAAAAGATTAAGGGTAGATAACTCTCCTTATGGCAATTTTATTGCAGAAATAATGAAAAGATTATTTACCAAACACCCTTACAACTGGGTTACTATTGGTAGCATGGCAGATTTGGATGCTTCTACATTAGAAGAGTTTAAAGCGTTTAATAAAAAATATTATATCCCCAATAATGCAGTGCTGGTGGTAGCGGGCGATATTGATATTGAAAAAACAAAAAAACTGGTAGAAGGATATTTTGCTGAAGTACCTGCGGGAGTACCTGTTGTACACCCCTCTGTAAAAGATATGGAAATAACCAAAGAGATTATAGATACTGCTTACGATAACAATATACAAATACCCGCTATAATGACGGCGTACAGGGTGCCGGGTATGACAAACAAAGAATCAAAAGCACTCGAAATGGCATCGGCGGTATTGAGCCAGGGTAGTAGTAGCCGTATGTTTAAAAAAATGGTAGATGATAAAAAGAATTCGCTGGCAGTTGGGGCATTCAGTTATTCGCTGGAAGATTATGGGGCGTATATAACTTATGCACTGCCCAATAACCAAACCCCATTAGATACATTATTAAAAGATATGGATGCAGAAGTAACGAAACTACAAACACAATTAATAAGCAATGATGAATTTACAAAAATTCAAAACCAGTTTGAGAACTCTTTTGTAGATAAAAATAATAAAATGCTGGGCGTGGCAGAAAATCTTGCAGATGGGTATACCTTCTATAAAAACACCGCAGAAATAAACACACAGTTAGACGAAATAAGAAAAGTTACCAGGCAGGATATTATGAATGTTACAAAAAAATATTTAAATAAAAACCAGCGGGTAGTATTGTATTACCTGGCAAAAAAATAATTGTACACCTGCATTAAAAAATTTAAAAAGTTAAAAATGAAAAAAATTGTAATAGTTGCTTTAGGTGTTTTATTACTGCAAAGCAGCATGGCGCAAATAAAAGTAGATCGCTCCAAAAAACCAGCAGCAGGACCAGCTCCCGTTATAACCATAAAAGATCCTATAATTTTTACCATGCCAAATGGGATGACAATATTGGTGGTAGAAAATCATAAACTGCCCAAAGTAACCGCTACTTTAAATATCGATGCAGGCCCGATAACAGAAGGAAAAAAAGCAGGTGTAATGGACATGATGGGGCAAATGCTTGGCGAAGGAACAAAAACATTATCTAAAATACAATTTGATGAGGCTACGGATATGATTGGTGCAGATGTGAATTTAAGTTCTGGTGGTGGTTCAGCATCGGGGCTTACAAGGTATTTTGAAAAGGCATTTATGCTAATGGCAGATGCATTAAAAAATCCGGCTTTTCCGCAGGCCTCTTTCGAAAAAATAAAAACGCAAACTATCACTGGCCTAAAGTCAAACGATAAAAATACAGCCGCTATTGCAGGAAGAGTTTCTATGGCATTAAACTATGGTAAACAAACTGCCTTGGGAGAGTTTACAACAGAAGAATCTGTAAAAGCACTTACCCTCGATGATGTAAAAGAAGCGTACAAAAATTACATTACCCCGTCCCGCTCATACTTAACTTTTGTAGGAGATATTACTCCATTGCTTGCAAAAGCTTTAACCACAAAAGCATTTGAAAACTGGACGGGCAAAAAGCTGGATGCACCGGCTACAGCAGATGCGCCCAACCCTGAAAAAACGGAAATAGATTTTGTAGATATGTCTACTGCGGTACAGGGCGAACTGAGCATGGGTAACCTCGTTACCAACCCAATGAATGGCAGCGACTATCATTCTCTTTTACTGGCAAACCAAATATTGGGTGGTGGTGCAGATAGTAAATTGTTTATGAACCTCAGAGAAAAACATGGGTTTACTTATGGCGCATATTCCAGTGTAGGAAGCGGTCGTTTTCAAAGCATGTTTAAAGCAGGAGCTGCTGTAAGGTCAGAAAAAGTGGATAGTGCATTAAGCGAAATGGTAAAAGAAATATTAAATATGCGGGATGGGAAAATAACGCAGGAAGAACTGGATATTGCAAAAGCAAAATACAACGGAGCTTATGCCATAAGAATGGAAGACCCTGCTACTACTGCAACCTACGCCTCCAATATTTTAATAAATAATTTACCTAAAGATTTTTACCGTACTTATCTGCAAAAAATAAATGCTGTTACATTAGAGGATATTAAAAGAGTAGCAAATAATTATTTTAATGAAAACAGATCAAGAATTTTAATTGTAGGGAATGGTAAAAAAATATTACCCAATCTTGCAAGGCTGGGTTTTCCTATAAAAAAATATGACAAGTTTGCCGAACCTGTGCTGGACGAAACCAAAGAAGTAAAAGTTACAGAAACACCAAAAACAACTGATGCTATCTCTGGCTTTAGTATTGTAGAAGATTATCTGAAAGCAATTGGTGGAAAAGAAGAAGTAAAAAAAATAATGACTATCTCATCTGATATAAGTATGGAAATGATGGGCAGAGAATTTAAAGGAAAAGACCTGCACATGAACCCCAATAAGTCATTAACCGAAATGAAAATGGGCGATATGACGGTAATGAAAAAAGTATTTAATGGCTTTACAGGATCTGTGCAGCAAGGGCCTGGTAAAAAAGAAATGACGCTGGAAGAAATTAAAGAACAACAGGATGATAAAGGAGTAATACCCCAGTTGTATTACAGCACTGCAGGGTATAAAATAGAATATCTGGGCAAAGGCAAAATAGGGAATGATGACACTTATCGTTTAAAAGTAGTAATGCCAAGCGGCAAAACAAGTGTACAGCAGTATGCCACAAAAACCGGTTTATTATTGCAGGAAGAAACTACCAACAAAGAAGGTGCAGAAGATACACCGGTAACGATAGAATATAAAAACTATCAAAAATTTGGCAACATCATGTATCCTACACAAATTATAAATAATGCAGGTGGGCAGGAGTTTACAATAAATATCACTAATGTAAAATTTAATGAAGGCGTTACAGAGGCAGATTTTAAATAAGGTATAAAAAATATTAAGTAACGCCAGGCCCTAAAAAAGCCTGGCTTTATTTTTAAGAAGAGGTTTTCTCTTATTTATAAAATTGGCTCCAACAAGCTTTGTGCATTGGTTTAATTGTTTACACAAAATTTTACTTTACCCCCGTTCCCCCTTATCTTTGCGGCAAAATTGAGGATGTATATGGCAGCAAAGAGCATCAAATACTTATTGGCAGCAGCTTTCAGCCTTTTTTTAACAACATTTGGCACAGTTACTTTTGCACAGGCGCAGCCGGTGCAAAGTGATGCCTCCCACAAAGAGGAAAAGCTGGATCCGGCTAAGATCATTATGGATCACATAAAGGATGCCCATGAGTTTCACTTTTTTACTGCCGGCAGTTTTCATGCTACTATTCCGCTTCCGGTTATTATTTATTCCGCAGGTAAAGGAGTAAGTGTTTTTTCCTCCTCACATTTTGGGCACGAAGGTGAAGAAGCGTATAACGGCTATAAACTTACAGAAGCAAAAGAAATAGTAGCAGAAGATGGGAGTAAAGTATACGATTTTTCTATTACCAAAAATGTGGTGCAGATGATCATTGCTCTCGCCCTGCTTTTTTTGCTGATGAACGGAATTGCAAAAAAATACAAAAAAGGTATAGGTGTTACTACTGCGCCCACTGGCTGGCAAAACGCAGTGGAGCCTGTTATAACTTTTGTTAGAGATGAAGTGGCAAAACCAAATCTTGGCAAAAAATGGGTGAAATATATGCCCTATCTTCTTACCGTTTTCTTTTTTATTTTAATTAATAATTTATTTGGATTACTTCCTGGGTCTGCAAACGTAACGGGTAATACAGCCTTTACTGCAGTATTAGGTATTGTTTCTCTGGTAGTAATTTTATTTAGCACAAACGGTCATTTTTGGGCGCATATTTTCTGGCCTCCCGGCGTGCCCATTTTTGTAAAAGTTATTTTAATACCTATTGAATTGTTGGGTGTTTTAGTTATAAAGCCTGCGGCATTAATTATACGTTTGTTTGCCAATATGGTAGCCGGCCATATCATTATTTTAAGTTTTATTTCGTTGATATTTATATTTGGAGCTATGGCAAAAGGGGCAGGCTGGGGGTTTTCGCCTATATCAATACTGTTTACTGTTTTCATTTATTTTATAGAATTGCTGGTGGCTTTTATACAGGCATTTATTTTTACAAACCTTACAGCAGTATTTATAGGGCAGGCATTTGAAGGTGGTCATGATGATGTAAATGGGCATGCAGATGCGGTTATAATTTAGATTTTATTATTGAGATATGAGTAACAAAATAACTTGGTTTGAAGGTTGTATCTCAATACTCATATCTCAATAGTTAATACTTTTATTTGAATTAAGAATTCTATTTTTCACATATAAAACACAAGTATCATGAGTTTGATGACTTTGTTAGCAGACGTACAATTAGGTTATTCACATTTTGGTGGCGCAATAGGCGCAGGTCTTGCAGCTATTGGTGCAGGTATTGGTATCGGTCAAATCGGTAAAGGTGCTGTAGAATCCATAGCCCGCCAGCCAGAAGCATCTAATGACATTCGTGCAAACATGATCCTGACTGCCGCATTCGTAGAGGGTGTTGCCCTTTTTGCAGTTATCGCAGGATTATTGGCTGTTTTAAAATAGGCCACTTGCACACAAAACATTACTGCATCTAATGCGTAGGGCGGCAGATGCAGTAATTTTAAACATACAAAAATCAAATGCCAGATAGCAGACAACTGTAATCAGCTTGTCTTATGTCTTAAATCTAATATCTAAATACTAAATACTCTTACAATGGATTTATTATTACCACACCTTGGCCTAATAGTATGGACTCTCATTGCGTTTCTTGTTGTATTATTTTTGCTTAGCAAATATGCATGGAAGCCTATATTAAAAGGGTTGAATGAAAGGGAAACAAATATTGCAGATTCTATAGCACAGGCAGAAAAAGTGAAGATGGAAATGGCCCAGTTAAAAGGAGAAAACGAAAACTTACTTGCGGCTGCAAGAGAAGAGCGTGCAGCTATGCTTAAAGAAGCAAAAGTTATAAGAGATAAAATGATTGCAGATGCAAAAGAAGATGCCAAAATACAGGCTGCAAAAATAATTACAGAAGCCAGCGCATCTATACAGCACCAAAAAATGGCTGCTATCACAGATATAAAAAACCAGGTAGGAAAACTAGTGGTAGAAGTTTCAGAAAAAGTATTGAGAAGAGAATTGGGCAACCAGGCAGAACAGGAAAATTATATCAATAGCCTGGCGGGAGAAATAAAACTGAATTAGTAGGCACTGCCTAAACAGTAGATTTTATAAAACAAAGCTATACTGAAATAGTATCGCTTGGCAAATTTTCAAATTGTTTTCATGAATAATCCACGCTTAGCAACAAGATACGCAAAGAGCATATTAGACCTTAGCATTGAACAAAATGTGCTGGATGATGTTTATGCAGATATGAAAATGCTGCAACAGCTATTTAAACAAAACCCTGATTTTGTAGCAATGCTGCGAAGCCCTATTATAGCAGGAGATAAGAAGGATAAAATTATAGCTGCTGTTATAGGTCAAAAAATAACTAAGCTCAGCGCCCTTTTTATAAACCTGCTTACCGTAAAAACAAGAGAGAGTAATTTACCCGAAATTGCTACAGCCTTTATTATACAATATAACCAGCTTAAAAAAATTCAAACAGTAAAAATTACTACAGCAGTATCTATAAGTGATGAATTGAAAAAAAGCCTGATGGAAAAAGTACAAAATAGTACCACCAGTACTATTGAACTGGAAACTGCAGTACAGCCAGAACTGATTGGAGGGTTTAAAATGGAGATTGGCAATACGCTGATAGATGCCAGTATTTTAAAAGATTTGAATGATGTAAGAAAGCAATTCTTAAATAACGAGTACATTCATAACTTGCGATAAAAATTATACAAAAAGCGGTAATTTATTAGCTCCTTTTTATACAAGGTTATGAATTTTATATATAGCTTCCTCCGCAACTTTGCCATACCACTTATGCTCTAGCAAATGAATTTTTGCAGCCAGTGTATCTGCAGTTTCATTTGCTGATAATTCAAATTTCTCCTGAAAAATAATTTCCCCGTTGTCGTATATTTCATCTACTTTATGGATAGTAATGCCACTTTCTCTTTCCTTTGCAGCAACTACAGCATCATGCACACGCATACCATACATGCCAATACCACCATACGCCGGCAATAATGCAGGGTGAATATTTATAATCTTTTTTGGGTATGCTTTTATCACATTTGCCGGAATCATTTTTAAATAGCCCGCAAGAAGTATGAAATCAATTTTATACTTTTTTAAAACTTCCAAATAAGATTGTGAATTATTATTTTTCGGATTAATAATTTCATAAATAATTGCAGCATTTTTTGCAATTGCTATTACTCCTGCAGCAGCATTATTGGTAATGATAACTTTTACGAGTATATTTTTATTATCGGAAAAATGCTTAATTACCGCTAAAGCATTACTGCCAGCGCCACTTGCAAAAATAGCTACGTTAATTTTTTTGTCTTCAGGCATAGTTTTATTGCCGCCGCTTAACCGGCTAAAAATCCTTTTGAGATAATTTTTAAAAAAAGAAAACTGCCCAAGCGGAATACTTACCGCTACTACACATAATGGCCATAAAGTAGTAATGATAACTACATACATTATTACCCATACAACAGCTTTTTCTATATTAAAAAGGTCCAATAATTTTCTGCCTATATAGCCACATAAACTACCCCCTAAAGCAAATGTTGCAATAACGAATAGTAGCTGTAAACCTGTAACCTTCCACCTGCTCCGAAGATTTTTAAACATGCCGCAAAATTGCCCGATTTTTTTTTAAAAAATATTCTTTTTTTTAGATGCCTCTTATTTAATTATCAATTATAAATTAAAAAGAGGATAAAATTTTAATATAAAGCATTTGGTAAATACGAGTATAAATAAGGTAAAAAAAATTATCAATTGTTGATAGTTTGTCAACATCCTGTCTTATTTTTGCACTCGGAATTGATTTATTTTCCGAAAAACCCCCGGTTTCTTATATGAATCGTCAATCAAAATTCATTTATCGGTTTCTTGCAAGCCTTTTGTTTCTAAACATCATATCAAATAGCAGTTTTGCAGCTGACGGTGAGGCACTTTTTAAGGCAAATTGCTCCAATTGTCATAAGCCAGATCAGGATTATACAGGCCCTGCACTTAAAGGAGCAGTGGCCAGGCAGCCAAATGCTGAATGGATATACAAGTGGATGAAAAATCCTGCCGGAATGATTGCTGCTGATCCTTATGCTAAAAACTTGTATGATAAATGGAAACCTACAGTAATGACCGCTTTCGGTCAATTGAAAAAAGAAGAAGTTGATGCTATCTTAAAATATGCAAATGATTATGTAGCTCCTGTGGCAAAAGGCCCGGTGGGAGGAGAACAGCCAGATGGTGAAAACAACTCTCTTCTATTCGGTATTCTTACTCTTGCACTAGCCATCATTGCTTTTATTTTATTACAGGTAAACAGTAACTTGAGAAAACTTACGGATGAAAAGGAAGGTGTACTTCGTGGCGAGCCAGTACCTTTTTACAGAAATAAAACATATTTAATGACTGCCGTTTTTTTGCTTTTTGGCATGGGTGGTTATCTTACTATAAATGCAGCTATGGGCCTGGGACGATCCAAACATTACCAGCCGCAGCAGCCAATTTATTATTCTCATAAAGTACATGCTGGTATAAACCAGATAAACTGTTTGTATTGCCATGGTGGTGCACAGGATAGCAAGCAGGGGAGCATTCCCTCTGTAAACGTATGTATGAACTGCCACATGGCTATTAAGGAATACAAAGGGGAACAGATTGTAAGAGAAGATGGTTCGCAGGTAAATGGTACTGCGGAAATACAAAAATTATATTCTTACACCGGCTGGAACCCAGAGAAAAAAGAATACAATCCGGATAATAACAAAGATGGCATACCTGATGGTGCTCATCCCATAGAGTGGATAAGAATTCATAACCTTCCGGATCATGTGTACTTTAACCACAGCCAGCACATAAAAGTGGGCAAACAAAACTGTCAGACCTGCCACGGCAATATTCAGGAAATGCCGGAAGTATATCAGTTTTCAGATTTAAGTATGGGATGGTGTATCAATTGCCACAGAGAATCTAAAGTAGATTTTTACAATAAAGATGACAGTACAGGAAATAAGTTTTACAGTATTTACGAAAAATTTCATACCGATATTAAAAACCATAAGTTGGATAGTGTAACAGTAGAAAAAATTGGTGGAACGGAATGTCAAAAATGTCACTATTAAGAAAATTAGCAAATAAGGCATTGAGTTATATGTTGATGTTTAGATCAAAGCTTTGTATAATTCTAACGGATGGAAATAATCAGCAAATTATCACATTATAAATTATTATGAGCAATAACCAGTACTGGCAAAATTTCGGAGAACTTAATCACACAGATGCATTTAAGAAATCAGCCGCAAAGGAATTTCAGGAAGAATTGTTACCTATAGAAGAGTTAGACAGTAAAGGTTTGCTGGATATAAAAACACCAAGGAGAGACTTTCTTAAATATCTTGGCTTTAGTACTGCAGCTGCAGCCATTGCAGCCAGTTGCGAAATGCCCGTAAGAAAGGCGGTGCCTTACTTGCAAAGACCAGATAATGTTATACCAGGAGTACCAAATTATTATGCATCTACTTATATAAACGGCGGCGATGCTATAAGCGTGGTTGTAAAGCAAAGAGATGGCAGGCCAATTAAAATAGAAGGTAACGAACTTTCTTCTCTTACAAAAGGAGGAACAAATGCCCAGGCACAGGCTTCCGTGCTGGATTTGTATGATCCTACACGCCTTCGCCATCCATTACAAAAAGCAGGCACAGATTTTAAGGAAGTACCTGGCTTTGATGTATTTGATAAAATGATTGCCGATGGTATGGCAGCAATTGCCGGTCGCCCGATAGTTTTGCTTACTTCTACTATAACTTCCCCTTCTACATTACAAATTATTGCAGCATTTTTAGCCAAGTATCCCGGTAGCACGCACATACAGTATGATGCAGTAAGTTACAGTGGTATGTTGCTGGCAAATGAAGCTTCGTATGGTAAAAAAATATTGCCAGATTATCATTTTGATAAAGCAAAAACAATTGTAAGTCTTGGCGCAGATTTTTTAGGTACATGGCTTACACCTGTAGAATTTAGCAGGCAGTATGGTGAAAATAAAAAAATTAAAGGAGAAAAACCAGACATTTGCAGGCATATACAGTTTGAAAGTATAATGAGTTTAACGGGTAGTAATGCAGATGACCGTTATACACACAAGCCATCACAAACTGGTGCAATTGCATTGGCATTATTGTCAAAATTAGGAGGCACAGTTGTAGCGCCGGCCATTGCTGATGGTAACCTGGCTGAGGGAATAAATAAAACTGCGGCTTTACTTGCTGCTGCAAAAGGAACATCATTAGTAGTGTGCGGCAGCAATGATGCAAATGTTCAAATAATAGTAAATGCCATTAACGAAATTATAGGAGCAAACGGTACTACAATCAACTGGGGTGCTACAACCAATGTGAGAAAAGGAATAGACACAGATATGGTAAAATTATCTGCGGATATGGCCGCCGGCAATGTAGGAGCAGTGTTAATTTATGATTGTAACCCGGTATATAGTTATGCAGAAGGTAAAAAATTTGGTGAAGCATTATCAAAATTGCCTTTAAGTATTTCATTTAATGCTTCATTAAATGAAACTGCGGAACAATGTAAATATATTATCCCATCGCATCACTGGTTGGAAAGCTGGGGTGATGCAGAACCAAAAGCAGGATACATCAGCATTATACAGCCTGTTATATATCCATTATTCAAGACAAGAAATTTTCAAACATCACTCTTAAAATGGAGCGGGCAGGTGGCTGCTGTAAATGTAGCAACGGCCGTAGCCGATTCTTCTAAAGGAGATTTTAAAACATCTGTACCCCGTCAGCCAGCCTCTCTGGATGCTTATGATATTTATTTTAAAGAATTTTGGACAGCAAAACTGGGCAGTGCAGATCTTTTTGATAAGGCATTACAGGATGGAATAGTAGAAACAATTGCTCCCATAACCTTAGCTGCTTATAGTGCAGCTAAGGTTGCAGACGCTGCTGCTAAAATAGGAGTTGTAAAAGCAGGGGAAAAGGAAATTGTTTTGTATCAAAAAGTTTCGGTAGGTACAGGTAGCCAGGCAAACAACCCGTGGCTGCAGGAACTGCCAGACCCTGTATCTAAGGTAACCTGGGATAACTATGCTATGGTAAGCCCTGCATTAGCTAAAGAATTATTTGGTTTTGATGTAGCCAACCCAAATAGTGCTAAAGATGCTGACAAATATGAAGTGCATCCGGAAAAGCCTGTAATAAAAATTATAGTAAATGGTAAAGAGCTGCGGCTACCAGCATTAATTATCCCGGGAGTTCATCCCTCTACTGTAGGTATTGCTTTAGGTTATGGCAGAGAAAGCGCCAACACTTCTCCGGAGAAAAAAGATATAAACTTGGACAGGATAGGAATGGCAGCTTATGGAGCCGGCCAAAATGCATACCCATTTGTAGGGTTTGATGGCGTAACGATGAGTTATAGTGTACCTGCCATTTTAGAAAAAACCGCAGATACTTACCCACTTGCACAAACACAGGTGCATGGTTCATCTGAAAGCAGGCCGGTTATTTATGAAACCAACCTGGTAAGTTTTATTAAAAACCCTGAAGGAGTTTTAGAAGAGCCCAGAAAAGAGAGAGAAGAAATAACACCTGTAGGTAAAGAAGATTTTAGAAAAGATGCAACTCAATACCCGGATTTTGAAAGACCAGGAATAAAATGGGGGATGAGTATAGATTTAAACACCTGCACAGGTTGTAGCGCATGTGTAGTAGCATGCACTGCAGAAAATAATGTAAGTGTAGTTGGAAAAATACAGGTACAAAGAGCACACGAAATGCACTGGTTGCGAATAGATAGATACTTTATGGGATCAGCAGAAAATCCGAGTGTTGTTTTTCAACCTATGATGTGCCAGCACTGTGATAACGCACCATGCGAGAATGTATGCCCGGTAGCTGCTACCAATCATAGCAGTGAAGGATTGAACCAGATGACGTATAATCGTTGTATTGGTACAAGGTATTGCGCCAATAACTGCCCTTATAAAGTACGTCGCTTTAACTGGCTCGATTTTAATGGTTCGGATAGTTTTAAAGACAATCAAAAACCTTTAATTGGTATAGACACCAATGAGGTAACGCTGCAAATGAATGATGACCTTACCCGGATGGTATTAAACCCAGATGTAACGGTAAGAGCCAGAGGTGTTATTGAAAAATGTTCTTTTTGTGTGCAAAGACTACAGGAGACAAAACTGGAAGCAAAAAAACAACAGGACCCTACAATGGTGCGAAATGTAAAAGTAGCATGTGCACAGGCCTGCCCTACAAATTCTATTGCATTTGGTAATATGAATGATAAAGAAAGTGATGTTTATAAAATAAGAAATGTGGAGCAGGTAAATCGTAATTTTTATGTGCTGGAACAATTGCATGTTTTACCAAACGTAAGTTACCTGGCCAAAGTAAGAAACACAGACAGGTTTGTAGGAATAAAAGAAGATGGGGAAGAGCATACAGAGCAAAAAAAGGATGAGAAAAAAATGGAAAAGGTTGGCGCTTAAATTCCGAGGAATAAAGGAGCCTGAAAACAGGCAAATAAAGTTGAATAAAGATAAAATGCACAAAGGTGCAACGCCAGTGAAGTGGAAGGATGTTGTTGTTTTTGCCGGGCTCAAAATAAAATGTAGTAAGATTAAATAATTAACAAGTTTAGCAATAAGCTAGCAAGCACATTTTTACAATATGTCATTACTCAAATACGAATCACAACAAAGGGAGCCGCTTATAGACGGTAACAAGGATTACCACCAGGTTACAGAGGATATTATAAGCCCAATAGAGATGAAGCCCAGCAGGCTTTGGTATATTGGTTTTTACATTAGTGTGGCATTACTAATGTTTGGTGTATACAGTATTTACAGAGAAGTTACTTATGGTATTGGCCAATGGAACCTGAACAAAACGATTGGCTGGGGTTGGGATATCACCAACTTTGTGTGGTGGGTAGGTATTGGCCATGCAGGTACGTTAATTTCTGCGATATTATTATTATTTAGGCAAGGTTGGAGAACAGGTGTAAACAGAGCGGCAGAGGCGATGACAATTTTTGCGGTAATGTGTGCAGGGCAGTTTCCTATATGGCACATGGGTAGGGTTTGGATGGCTTTCTTCGTTCTTCCTTATCCAAATACAAGAGGCCCGCTTTGGGTAAACTTTAACTCCCCGTTGCTGTGGGATGTGTTTGCAATATCAACGTACTTTACAGTATCATTATTATTTTGGTATAGTGGTTTATTGCCGGATTTTGCTACAGTAAGAGACCGGGCAAAAACCAAATTCAGAAAAATGATGTATGGCGTAGCAGCATTTGGCTGGACGGGCAGTACAAAGCACTGGCAGCGTTTCGAATCTCTCTCGCTGGTACTTGCAGGTTTAAGTACACCACTAGTACTTTCTGTTCATACCATAGTATCTTTTGACTTTGCAACATCTGTAGTACCTGGCTGGCATACAACCATTTTTCCGCCATATTTTGTGGCGGGAGCTATATTCTCCGGATTTGCAATGGTGCAAACGCTTTTAATTATTGTAAGAAAAGTATTGAACCTGCAGGACTATATTACAATAGGGCATATAGAAGCTATGAACAAAGTAATTGTGCTTACAGGAAGTATTGTAGGTATAGCTTATTTAACTGAATTGTTTATTGCATGGTACGGTCAAAATCCGTATGAAATACATGCATTCTTTCAAAACAGGGGGAACATATTTAGCCCTTATGGCTGGAGTTATTACCTCATGATGTTTTGTAATGTAGTATCCCCACAATTATTTTGGAGTAAAAAATTAAGAAGAAATGTTTCTGTTACCTTCTTTATGAGTATTATCGTAAATATTGGTATGTGGTACGAGCGTTTTGTAATTATAGTTACCTCTGTTTACAGAGATTTTTTGCCCAGTGCATGGAGTACGTATTACAGCCCCAGTATTTATGAAATAGGATTTTACCTGGGTACATTCGGATTGTTCTTTACCTGCTTTTTCCTTTTTGCAAAATACTTCCCAGTTATTGCTGTAGCAGAAATTAAATCAATACTTAAAACTAGTGGCGAAAACTATAAAGTGAAAATGGGAGATATAGAAAAAGCGGATGCAGAAAAATTTTATATTGAAGAAGTGGAGCATGCACATTAAAAGTATTATTACTGAGTATTTAGTATTTAAATAGCTGTGTTTTTAGAATTATTAATTATTAGTCATTAATTATTATGAGCGGAATTAAAAAATTTGTGGTAGGATCTTTTGATGATGAAGCAGTACTTTTTCCTGCGGTAAAAAATGTAAGGAAAGCAGGATACAAAATTCATGATGTATACACACCTTTTCCTGTGCATGGGCTGGATCATGCACTCGGGTTGCGGGAAACAAGTTTACATACTGCTGGGTTTATTTATGCTATTACGGGGACTACAACAGCACTTACTTTTATTAGCTGGGTTTTTACAAAAGACTGGCCTTTAAATATTGGCGGTAAGCCGCATTTTTCACTACCGGCATGGATACCTATTACGTTTGAACTTACAGTTCTCTTTAGTGCGGTAGGTATGGTACTTACTTTTTGTTATTTGTGCCAGTTGTCGCCCTTTATAAAAAAACATCATTTCAGTGCCAGAGCTACTGATGATCATTTTGTAATGGCTATAGAATGTACAGATAAAACCGATGACGCAGAAGTAGAAAGTTTTTTACAAAAAGCTGGTGCAAAAGATATAAATATACAAGTGGCAGAAACAGGCTGGTGGATAGGAAGATATGATAAAGAACAAAAATTGTACAGGCACGAACTTGGATATTAAAAATGGCTTTTAAAATTATATGCTCAAATTAAAGAGACAGGGGGTTATGAAAAAAATTACAATAATAGTTTTAATAATAATAGGTTGCACAACCGCATTTGTAAGTTGCGATAGTAAACGTTTACCCGGAAAAATATATATGCCGGATATGGCTTATAGCAGAGCTTATGAAAGTTATGCTCTAAGGGATTCTACAAAGTTTACAATGGATATATCCAAACTGGGCGGTAATATGATTTTTTACAACAACATGTCTGTACAGGGTACATTAAAAAGAGGAGAACTATTTCCGTATACACTGCCAAATGATAGCGTGGGATATGCTATGAGTGCATCAGTAAAAAACCCGATAAACTCAATGACGAAAAATCAAATGGCAGAAACACAAAGGTTGTTTAACATAAATTGTGCTATTTGCCATGGAGATAAAGGCGTAGGAAACGGACCAATTTCTACCGGCGGGTATGTAGGCGGAGTTGCAAATCTTACCCAGCCAGCGTATATAGCTATGGCAGATGGAACAATGTTTCATTCCATTCACTATGGAAAAGGAGTTATGGGTAGTTATGCATCTCAGCTCACCAAACAACAACGCTGGATGATTGTAAAATATATAAGAACGTTACAACCGAAGGCAGATACAACAACAGGTACAGCAGCTAAAGACACTTCGGCAATAGTAAAAAAATAAAATAAAAATAAAGATACTCATACAAAATATTTATAGATGAATCAGCAGTTTCAATTACCAGGCAGTTATAAAAAATGGACATGGGGGCTTATTGTGGCTGGTCTTATAGCTGTATTGTATGGCTTTATAAAATTTCACCCGTTTACTCACCCGGTAGCAGGGGATGGTAATTATGATAGTACAAGATTTTGGGCAGTATTACTACAAAATAGTGTGTACTGGCTGCTATTGGTAAATGCAAGCATGTTTTTTATATGTATAACAACTTTGGCAATGGGCGGCTGGCAAACTGCTATGAGGCGTGTGCCAGAAGCTATATCAAGCGTGGTACCTTTATTGGGCATAATAAATTTTGTTGTTTTGCTGGCATTAATACTAGGAGGCCGTACAGATATTTATCATTGGTTAGATCCTAATCTTTATGTAAAAGGAACATCGACTTTCGATAAAATTTTAAATGGTAAACATGGTTTCTTAAATCCAACTTTCTTTTTAGTATGGTCTGCTTTGTGTACGCTACTTTGGTCTTTACTGGGAAAAAAAATGCGCTCTCTGAGTTTGAATGCAGATAGTGATGGAGCTATGGATCATACAAAGGCTAAACGCTGGTTAGATAAAAATTTTACTTTTGCATCTTATTATATCGTATTTTTTGGATTAAGTGTAGCTTCCGTTACACCCTGGCTTTGGCTTATGAGCATAGATCCTCATTGGTACAGTACCATGTACAGCTGGTACACTTTCTCAAGTACTTTTGTATCAGGCTTATCATTGATTGCCATTTTTGTAATATTTCTTAAAAACAGGGATCAGCTGGAATATGTAACAGAAGAGCATTTGCACGACATTGGAAAATTTATGTTTGCTTTTTCTGTATTCTGGGCATATTTATGGTTTGATCAGTATATGTTGATATGGTATAGTAATCAACCTGAAGAAACAAGATATTTTATTGCACGTATAGGAACAGCTACGCAGTCTGGTCCATATTCCGGTATATTCTTTTTCAATCTTATTGTTAATTTTCTGGGACCGTTATTAATTTTAATGAAGAAAGGTTCTAAAAGAAATTGGACTGTTGTTACCTTTGTGGCAGTACTAATCATATTCGGGCACTGGATAGATTTTTATCAGATGATAATGCCCGGCACATTGGGTGCTCATGCAGAATTACTACCTTTTGAATTTGGTGTTGCCTGTTTATTTATAGGAATAATTATGTGGGGTACAGGAAGGTTTTTCGAGAAAAATTCACTAGTGCCCAAAAATAACCCGTTCCTAAAAGAAAGTATGATTCATCATACATAAAATAGGTGAAGTAAAAAATAAGTTTGATGATATAGCAATTTCGATATTGCTACATACGCACAATATAAATTTGATATGAAAGAGTTATTAATAATAGCAATTGTTATAATGGTTTTTCTGGTAATATTCCAGATAGCAAAGGCAAGCGAGTATGTAAGTGTATTAAAAGGGGAAGATAAAACCAGAAAACAAACCAATAAAATTAATGGGTTTTTGCTCATCAGTTTTTTAATTTTAGGATTGATAGGAGTATATGTTTGTAACGAATGGTTCTACCCTAAAACACTTTTCCCTGCAGGATCTGCATCTGTAGAAGGCGAGAAGATTGATTTAATGTTGTATATAACAATAGGTGTAACAGGCGTTGTATTCTTAATTACACAGATTTTATTATTTTGGTTTTCCTTTAGGTATCAGGAAAAAGATGGTAAAAAAGCTTTCTTTTTCCCCCACAATACTAAGCTGGAATTATTATGGACAACAGTGCCGGCTATTTTTCTTACTGTGTTGGTGGTTTTTGGACTGGTAAACTGGTTCAAAATGACGGGTGAAGCTCCCAAAAATGCCACACTTATAGAAATTACGGGGCATCAGTTTGCATGGGACATACGATATCCTGGTAAGGATGGGGTGTTAGGCAAAAAAAATTATCGATTATACAACAAGCCATCTGGTAATACCTTGGGGGTAGATTTTCAAGATCCTGCAAGTTTGGATGATTTAAAAACTACGGAAATGCACATGCCCGTAAATAAACCGGTAAAACTGGTTATTGGTGCTATGGATGTAATTCATGATGTAGGTCTTCCGCATTTTAGAATGAAGATGGATGCAGTGCCTGGTATACCTACAACCATGTGGTTTACCCCGCAGTACACAACAGAACAAATGAAAGTACGCACCGGTAATGTAAACTTTAGGTATGAGATAAGCTGTGACCAGGTTTGTGGCAAAAGCCATTTTTCTATGAGGGGTATTATTGTTGTAGAAACAGAAGGGGAATATAATAAATGGCTGGATGCTCAGAAACCTGATTATTATGCAATGTATCCTGATAAAGATCCCACAGCAAAACCAGCAACACCAGATACAACAAAAAAATTAATAGCGGCTATATTGCCTGTGAAAAAATAAGACCAGAAATAAAGAAAATTTAAAATCATGAGTACCGTAATCACCGCAAACGAAGCAATCCTGCATGGTGTACAGGGCGATAGTCACGCAGAACACCATCACAAAGAAACGTTCATTACCAAATACGTTTTTAGCCAGGATCATAAAACAATAGCAAAACAATTTTTAGTCACGGGTATTATCTGGGCCTTTATTGGCGGATTATTTTCCGTAATATTTCGGTTGCAACTGGGCTATCCAGAATCTACCTTTCCATGGCTGGAAGATTTGTTTGGCCACTGGGCAAAAGGCGGAAAAATACAACCGGAATTTTATTATGCATTGGTAACTATGCATGGTACAATACTAGTATTTTTTGTACTTACTGCAGGACTAAGCGGCACATTTTCCAACTTTTTAATTCCATTGCAAATTGGTGCAAGAGATATGGCATCGCCTTTATTAAATATGCTTAGCTACTGGTTTTTCTTTATGGCGTCTGTAGTTATGATTTCTTCATTGTTTGTACAAACAGGCCCTGCAAGTGGCGGATGGACTGTATACCCGCCCCTAAGCGCACTGGGCGATGCATCTATGGGAAGTAAAATAGGTATGGATCTTTGGCTGGTGAGTATGGCATTATTTATAGTATCCTCTTTATTAGGCGGTTTAAATTATATTACTACGGTGCTTAACATGCGCACAAAAGGGATGAGTATGACGAGGATGCCGCTTACCATCTGGGCATTTTTCTTTACAGCGGTATTAGGCGTTCTTTCTTTTCCTGTGTTATTATCCGGCGCAATATTGTTATTGTTTGATAGAAACTTAGGAACAAGTTTTTTTCTAAGTGATATAGTGGTGGCAGGTAAAATTTTGCCAAACGAAGGCGGAAGCGCCATTTTATTTCAGCATCTATTCTGGTTTCTTGGTCACCCTGAAGTGTATATAATTTTGTTACCGGCAATGGGAATGTCGTCAGAAATATTATCTGTAAACAGCCGTAAACCTATATTTGGTTATATGGCAATGGTGGGGTCGTTATTTGCTATTACTGTCTTAGCATTTCTTGTATGGGCACATCACATGTTTGTAACCGGGCTCAATCCTTACCTCGGGGGTATTTTTGTATTACTTACTTTATTAATAGCGGTACCTTCTGCTATTAAAGTATTTAACTGGCTCACTACTTTGTGGCGGGGAAATATTCGCTTTACCCCAGCTATGTTATTTGCCATCGGCTTTGTAAGCTTGTTCATAAGTGGTGGTCTTACAGGTATCTTTCTTGGCAACTCTGCATTGGATATTCACCTGCACGATACTTATTTTGTAATAGCTCACTTTCATATTGTAATGGGTGTAGCATCTTTCTTTGGATTATTTGCAGGTGTCTATCATTGGTATCCAAAAATGTTTGGTACTTATTTAAATAACACGCTTGCTTATATTCATTTTTGGGTAACAATTGTAGGTGCTTATTTAATATTCTGGCCAATGCACTACGAAGGTCTTGCAGGTATGCCCCGCAGGTACTACGATTTTTCTACCTGGGAATCATTTAAAATGTTTGGAGGCTTAAATGAATTTATTAGTTTAATAGCAATGATAGTTTTCGCAGCTCAGCTACTGTTTATCATAAACTTCTTTTACAGCATCTGGAAAGGAAGAAAAGTTACCACCATGAACCCATGGGATGCCAATACACTGGAATGGACAACACCCATAAGGCCAGGGCATGGCAACTGGGTGGGAGAAATACCAGAAGTGCACAGGTGGCCTTACGACTATGCAAAAGAAAGTAAAGATGGAAAAGACTTTATAATGCAGAATGTACCAGTAGGAGATGATGAGGAGAAACATTAATAAATATCAAATTTGCTGATGTGCTAATTTGCTAATTCCAAAAAGGCAAAAAAGCTATTCAGTTTTAAGATGAATAAAATAGAAAATACAACAATAGCTGGCTCAAAATCTTTTGCCCTTGCAAGTAAAGTAAAAGATTATTTTCAGCTTATAAAATTCACACTGAGTTTTATGGTTGTATTTAGTACAGTAGTAAGTTTTTTAATAGCACCATACCAAAAGGCTGGTTTTACTTTACATGTATTGGTTTTAGTTCTTTTACTTTTTATTGCAGGGTTGTGTATAACCGGCAGTGCCAATACTGTAAACCAGGTATTGGAAAAAGATACCGATGCCCTGATGAAAAGAACTGCCTCCAGGCCAATTGCCAGTGGCAGAATGAGTGTAAAAGAGGGTTATACATTTGCACTGGTAACAGGGATACTTGGCGTTGGAATGATGTGGTATTTTTTTAACCTGAATAGTGCGCTGGTAGGGCTGGCAAGTTTATTTATTTATGGTTTTATTTATACACCATTAAAAAAAGTAAACTCAGTTGCTGTACTAGTAGGGGCAATACCAGGGGCTTTACCTTGTCTCATTGGCTGGGTTGCTGCTACAGATAGTTTTAGCAGTGGCGGCTGGATTTTATTTGGGATACAGTTTCTCTGGCAGTTTCCACACTTTTGGGCAATAGCCTGGATAGCGCATGAAGATTATAGCAAAGCTGGTTTTAAATTATTGCCGGGTGATAAAGGGCCAACTAAATTTACAGCACTGCAAACCATCATGTATAGCACTATGATGATACCTGTGGGAATACTGCCCTACTATTATGGAATAAGCGGTGAAATAAGTATGTGGATAGTGTTAGGTTGTAATGTAGCTATGGTTTTGCTAAGTATAAAACTGTTTATAAAAATGGATAAGGCAAGCGCCAGAATGGTGATGTTTGGCTCTTATTTTTATTTAATGATTGTATTTCTTAGTTTATGGGCCAATAAATTATAATTTAAAGATTTTAAAAAATAAGATGAGTACAGTGACGATAGAAAAAAAAACAAAAATACATCCTCATAAATTTACTTTGTGGGTAGGTATTGGCAGTATATTAATGATGTTTGCGGGCCTTACCAGTGCTTATATAGTAAAACGAAACCAGGTAAACTGGACCACTTTTGATTTGCCGGTTGCATTTTGGTACAGCACTGCAGTAATAATTTTGAGTAGCATTACCCTTTGGATAGCAGTAAAGGCTTTTAAAGAAAGATTAATGAGTCGCTATAGAACTATGATGGCTATTACACTAGTGTTGGGCGTAATTTTTATCATTCTTCAAATAGTTGGATTTCAACAATTATGGACAAAAGGAATTACGTTACAGGCAAATGTATCCTACTCCTTTTTATATGTAATTGTAGGCTTACACGCACTGCATGTAATAGGAGGAGTTATAGCATTAATAGTAATGTCGTTGCAGGCGTTTAATACGAAAGTGAGAAATTACAGTATTGTACCTGTAGATCTTATGAATACATACTGGCATTTTGTAGATATACTTTGGGTTTATTTACTGATGTTTTTGTTGATGATAAGATAAAGAATCAGATAAAACTTTTAAGCCCAGTAATGAGCATTAAGTTTAACTAAATAATAAATTATATCATACTCATTAATTAATTATCGGAATTAATATTTAAAATATTTATGTCAACAGCAGCAATACCAGCGGGTACAAAATGGTGGAATGGGGGAAGAAGCCCTTTTAACGCCAGCTATGGAAAAGTAATGATGTGGTACTTTTTAATGAGTGATGCATTTACTTTTGGTGCATTTCTTATTAGCTATGGTACCATTAGGTTCAGTGTAAATGACTGGCCAGATCCGAATCAGGTTTTTAATTCTGTACCTTTTTTAGGACATGCAAACCTGCCATTGGTATTTGTAAGTATTATGACGTTTGTGTTAATATTTAGTTCGGTTACGATGGTACTTGCTGTGCACGAAGGGCATAATATGAACAGAAAGGGAGTTGAAAAATTTATGATCCTTACTATTATTGGTGGTATTGCTTTTCTTAGTTGCCAGGCATGGGAGTGGACGCATTTACTTACCGGAGAACATGTGGCGTTATTAAATGATGGCACATTATCAGTTTTACCTACTACAGCAAGTTCCAACCCATGGGGCACCCATATACCACATGAAGTTATGGTAGCAGCATTACAAAACACACCTCATGAGCAACTGGCAAATATAGCGGGTACACTGCACCATGGTGCTGCAGAAGTACATAACACTGCTGTAATGAACAATACGGAATTAGTAAATATGATAAGTAATACTGCAGATTTTCATGTAAATAATGTTGGCCGCCCCGCTTTTGGAAGTTATTTCTTTGGTATTACCGGGTTTCATGGTTTTCATGTATTTAGCGGTGTGGTTATCAATATAATCATGTACATAAAAACTAAGCTGGGTCATTTTGACCAGCGAGGGCATTATGAAATGATAGAAAAGGCAGGACTATATTGGCACTTTGTAGATCTTGTTTGGGTATTCGTATTTCTTTGTTTTTATCTGGTATAAAATTTTAGCTGTAGCACATTTAATATTCCCATAAAATATTGATCACATCACACGGTCATTTAAAAAAATAAGTTTATGAGTCAACATATCATTTCTCCCGAAATATCTCACGCACCAGACCATAGTGGTAGTGGTACAAAGCGTATATGGAATGTGTTTTGGGTATTGTCTTTTTTAACAATGGTAGAGTTGGGTCTTGGATATTTTCTCTATTTTAAAGGAGCGGGAATGTCGCATACCGCAGTACTTTCTACTAAAATAGTTATAGGAGTACTCACACTTTTAAAAGCATATTATATCGTTTCTGTTTTTATGCATTTAGGGGATGAAGTTAGAAATATGATAATGACCATTACAGTACCGCTGGTGCTTTTTGTGTGGTTTATTATTGCCTTTTTGTACGATGGTAATAGTTGGAAAAATCTTAGAAATACCAATGGGTACAGCAAACCGAATATTCAAAAAGTGCAAACAGTGCCTGTAAAAGAAGGAGCAAAAGATTAATCATTATATCATTTTTATAAAAGCCATACTTGAAAAAGTATGGCTTTTTTTATTGAAAAAATGTATGGAACAATAGCTATTTTTCATCAACCCAAACAGCATATCAACTATCTTTGCAAAACATTTTTATGGTTAAGTAAAAGTGTTTTATAAAGCATATATACTTTGAATAAAAAAGCGATTCTTGCTCTCCTTTTGGCTATGTTATTGCCGTTTACAGGATATTGGATAGTGAAATATGTAAGTAAAGATGCAGTACACATGCCTCCTCATTATTTTTATGATAGCATTGGTGTACAAAGTAAGAGAGGCAAACAAGTTGATGATACCATTTGGCATAAAGTTGCCAATATGCAATTTACCAACCAGCTTGGTAATAAAGTTTCTTTAGATGATTTACATGGTAAAATACTAGTGATAGATTTTTTCTTTACTTCCTGCCCCAGCATTTGCCCCGGGCTTGCCCGCAACATGCGCCGAATGCAAAAAAGTTTTGAAAAAAATGATAGCATTGTGCAATTTCTCACTATAAGTATAGACCCTGAAAGAGATAGTATACCTCGCCTTCGTTCTTTTGCGGATAAGTTTGAAGCAAACCACGATAGCTGGTGGTTTCTAACAGGGAATAAACAGGAAATATATAACCTGGCACTTAAAGAAATGAAAGCAACCACTGCCGACCCTGGAATTGATACAGGATTTATACATTCCGAAAATTTTTATTTGCTGGATAGTAACCGGGTTATACGTGGTTGGTATAATGGTTTTGATACTATAAAACTTGCACAGCTTGCCAGAGATATTCCTACATTAATGCTGGAAAGAGATAAAAAAAGCCCTTCTATTTTCAGAGAATTTATTCCAATACTTCCCATTATTTTTATTGCCATTGGTTTAGTAATTTTTGGAACTGCATGGCTGGGTAAAAAAAGAAAGTTAAAACCGAATTATTAAAATATGTTACAGCCTTCTTTTGTAAAAAACGATAATAAAGCAAAATTGCTTATCTGGATAGTGTCTATTGTAGTTTTTATAGCAGTTGCTTTAATGAGCAGGTATAAATTAAATGTGGCATTATCTTTTAACGTACATGTTTTTGCGACTATTAATGCTGTAATAAATAGTATAGTAGCCATTTTACTTTTGGCAGGATTGATAAGCATAAAAAGTAAAAACTATAAACTGCACCGGGGTATAATGCTGGCTGCAATAGCACTCTCGGTATTATTTTTATTGAGTTATATAGCACATCATTTATTAGCAGGAGAAACAAAATATGGGGATATTGACCATGATGGTATTTTATCTATAAATGAAAAAATAATGGCGGGAACAAGTCGTTTATTGTACTATATTTTATTGGGTACACATATTCCACTGGCAGCAATTGTTTTGCCTTTCATTTTATTTACAGCATATCGTGCGCTAACGGGTGAGTATGAAAAACATAAAAAGCTCGTACGCATTACCTGGCCAATTTGGTTTTTTGTAGCCGTAAGCGGGGTTATTGTTTATTATATGATACAGCCGTTTTATAACTGATAGCATTATTGGAACAATTAAGCATCTGCCTTTTTAACCGCTATCTTATCTTTTGCTAAATGTGTGATAATGATTTTAATGACATCACCAACGGCAATTTTATTATCTTTCTCCGGCAATAGTTTAGATTGTATTTTATCGCTTACAACATTTACATAAATACCCAGTGGGGTAATCTTATACACTGTAGCATCTACAGGAGTTTTGCTTTTAAACAATTTTACTGCCTGCTCAAATTCGGGTATGTAGCGGTTGTTAAAAAGGGATGCAAATATTTTTTCTTTTTTGTGCGTATTTTCCAAAGAAAAAGTTACCTGTTCGTTTAATTCATTTTCTGTAGGTACTATTTGCCAGAGTGAAAAAGGTACGGGAAAAAACAAATAACTATCTATTTCTTTTACATAATATTTATCATCAGCTATTTTAAGATAGCCTGTAAATTTATTGGTTTCACTGCTTTTATTCAGCAAAACATCCAATGCATTATTATATAAAAATTCCGTTTTATCTGCTATCATCTTATCGCCTCTGTCAGATAACCGCACCCTGAAACTTACTACATCCCCCACCATGTAATGATGTGTTTTTTTTATAATTCCTTTTAATTTTTCTTTTTTTTGTAACGCATCATCTATGCTTGTACTTACAACTTTTTTTTTATTACCCTGTAGGTATTCAATAATGGCATACTTCTTATCATGATTGATAAAAGTAATTTTGCCTTGTGTAATTTCACTCATGGTAGTATAGTAATTATAATGGTCTTTAACTAATATTTTCACAGTATTAAAATTCTAATTCTTGTGCAGGATCCCAAAAATATTTTTCAAAGTTGATGATAGTAATATTATCCTTCACCATTATTTTTTCTTTTAATAATAATTCTTCCATTAAAGTGGGTGTTGCAAAATGCATTCTGCCGGTTAGCATTCCATTTCTGTTTACAACCCGGTGTGCAGGTATTTTTGGTTTTTGACTATGGGCTGCATTCATTGCCCAGCCCACCATGCGGGCCGAAAGCTTTGTGCCTAAGTAGTTTGCAATAGCCCCATAAGAAGTAACCCTGCCTTTGGGTATTTGCCGTACTATGGCATATACATCATCAAAAAAAGTAAAGCTATCTTTCTTAGTTTTTACAACAGGCAGATTATGAGGAATTATTTTTTTCATGATTATTTATCAAAGCATTTTTCTTTTCTTTTAAAATGGCAGTTCGTTCCGGCTCTGGTACGTTTTCATAGGTATAGGGGCAATGTAAACAAACATTGCCACAGCAAGTGCCTCTTTTTAAATGATAAGTTGCAGTAAGTACCATAAGACACTGCTCATTAAAATAAAAATCTACGCCTTCTGTAAAATTATTCATGCCAAGTCTGCTTCAATATTTTTTTGTAATAATTGTTGTAGTGCATCATCTTCATTTTTTATTTTTACAGGTAATATAAATTGAAGATAATGTATGGTATTGCTTTGTGCAATATCTAGGCTTTCGTAATGGGTTTTTATATTGAGTTCTGGTGTAATGATTTTATCTGTATAAATGTTTGCATCGTCTTTTATTATTTGTAAATCGTACTTCGCTGCTACCAGTTTTGTAAAATCATACAAGTCTGGGGAATCGGTTTTTAAATGAATTATGCCATCGCTTTTTAAAACCTGCTGGTATAAACGTAAAAAACGGGGATGGGTTAATCTTTTTTTTGCTTTGGAAATACGCAGCTGCGGGTCGGGGAAGGTAATCCATATTTCATCTACTTCACCTGGGGAAAAATAATCTGTTATTTTTTCTATTTGTGTGCGAAGAAAAGCGGCATTGGTTAATTTATTATCCAGTGCTTTTTTAGCACCTATATACATCCTGTTTCCCTTTATATCTACTCCTATAAAATTTTTATTAGGATAAAGCGTAGCAAGTCCTACGGTATATTCTCCACGCCCACAGGCCAGTTCTAATATAACAGGATTATTATTTTTAAAATAAGTACGCCATTCTCCTTGCATACCTGCAGGATATTCGTGTACATTATTAAAATCTTTTATTTGCGCAAAACGCAGTAATTTTTTTTGGGCCATTGCAGCAAAGTTAAAAAAGTAATTTCATCTGCAGGTTTAAATACAACTTGAAATACATTAATTTGTTATGCGGTAAACAGCATCATCTATGTAACTTTAGTGGATGCAAGAGGTGCAAAAACTTTCTGAACTGGTAAATGAAATAGACGCTACATTATACAATAGGTTTTCGGGGCGTACTTTTTTAATACGGGCAGAAATTACAGATGTAAAAAAGCAACCGGATAAAAAGTGGTGCTTCTTAAAATTTATAGAAAAAGATGGCAACCTTATTACTACGGAGATGAAAGGAGTTTTTTGGAGTAATACTTATTATCACATAGAAAACTTTGAAAAAGAAACCCAGCAAAAATTTATAAGTGGCATAGAAATTACCTGCGGCGTGCGGGTGCGTTTTCATAAAAGATATGGGATAGATGTAGAAGTGCTGAGCATTGATTATGCGTATGCTGTGGGCAAACTGGAACTGGAGCGAAAACGTGTTTTAGAAAGGCTTGTAAATGAAAACAGTACCATTCAGCTTTTATACGATGAAACTTTTTCTACTTTAAACAAGCGTATTGTATTGCCAATGGTCATTCAAAAAATTGCTTTAATAACAGCACCTGGCTCGGATGGGCAAAGGGATTTTAATACTGTAATGAACAACAATAAATATGAGTATGCATTTGCGGTAACCTCTTTTCTTACTACTATACAAGGCGATAAAGCAAGCGAATTTATTTTGCAGCAACTGCAATTAATTATGCAAAGCAAGCAAATATTTGATGTGGTGGTAATATGCCGTGGTGGCGGGTCTGATATTGACTTTAAGTCTTTTAACGATTACGAACTTGCAAAAAATGTGGCTACTTTTCCTATACCTATTTTAACGGGTATAGGTCACGATAGAAATACAAGTATTACAGATCTTATTGCAAGGCAATTGCGTACACCTACAGAAGTAGCTACATTTATTATTGATAACAATATGAGTTTTGAAAGTGATGTGCAAATACTGAAAGACCGGTTTTACAGGCGTGTAAATGATGTAATAAATATTGCAAAATATGAATTGGTAAATTACAGTCAACGCATAAAAAATCTTCATCCCGATACTATTTTAAAAAAGGGATTTGCAATAATTATGAGTGATAATAAAATTATAACAGACCCTACGCTTATTGTATTGCAAAGTAAACTAGCCATTATTTTAAAAGACCAGAAAATAGAAGCAGCAGTAATCAAAAAAATGAAAAATGAAAACAGTACAAACATTTGATAATGCCTTTACAGCTTTAGCCAAATTGGTAAATGAAATAGAAGATGACATAATGATAGATACGCTGGCAGATAAAGTGAAGCAGGCTGAAGAATTGATATCTTTTTGTGAAATAAAGTTAAGAGCGATAGAAAATGAAGTGTCAGAAATAAAAAAGTAAAATAATTTTAAATAACCATTTACCTGTAAAAAAACTTACTTGGCAACTTCATACGATTACATTACAGATGTGCTTATTGCTGGTGCAGGCCCTGCTGGCGCTACCACTTCTATTTTTTTAGCAAAAGAAAATATTAAGCATATTATTATTGACAAAACAGTTTTTCCCAGAGATAAAATATGCGGTGATGCGCTAAGTGGAAAAACAGTATATATGCTAAAAAGAATAACAACAGAGTGGAAAAAACATTTTTTGAATGATAAAAGCAAAGCTATTTTGAGTAGTGGCATACAATTTATAGCACCCGATACTACCTGTTTGGATGTACCTTTTCAGCTACAAAAAAAAGATGAAGCCGATCCTGTAGGCTTTGTAAGCAAAAGAATAGATTTTGATAATAGCCTCGTAAATTTAATAGATACCAGTTTTGCACGGTTTTTTACAAATACTTTATTGCAAAAAATAGAGGCCGTAACAGGTGGATTATTGGTAACCGTACAAATGGATAGTGTAGAAAAAAAAATTTTTACAAAAATGATTATAGGTGCAGAAGGAAGAGGAAGCACAGTGGCAAAACAACTTGCAAAACATGCTGTGGAGCCAAAACATTATGCTGCCGGCATACGTGCATACTACGAAAATGTAACAGGGATGCACAAGGAAAACTTTATAGAATTACATTTTTTAAAAGAAGTACAGCCAGGTTATTTTTGGATTTTTCCTTTACCTAATGGCGCAGCTAATGTGGGCCTCGGCATGCTGAGCAGCAAAGTGGCTGCAAATAAAATAAATTTAAAACAACTAATGCTGGATGCAATGGAAAAACATCCTGTATTAAAAGAACGTTTTACCGGTGCAAAATTACAGGGTAAAATTGAAGGATGGGGATTACCATTGGGATCAAAAAAAAGGAGCCTTAGCGGTGATCGTTTTTTACTAGTGGGAGATGCAGGTTCATTGATAGACCCATTTACCGGCGAAGGAATTGGAAATGCAATGGTAGCAGGGCTTGTAGCCTCACGGCAAATTAAAAAAGCGATAGCTGCCAATGATTTTTCTGCATCATTTTTAAAAGAATATGATGCCGCACTATATAAAAAATTATGGGCAGAATTAAAACTGAGCCATTACCTGCAGATATTAAGCAGCAAACCAAGACTGTTTAATTTTGTAATTGGAAAGGCAAGCAAAAGCAAAGAACTTCGGGAAACAATAAGTTGCATGTTTGAAAACGTAGATATTAGAAAAAAATTTACCAATCCTTTATTTTATCTAAAAATACTTTTTAACAAATGATTTTCCCCGTTTGGGGAAATTTGTGAAGGCACAGCGTTTGCAATAAAAAAATTAATTAAATTTTTTTTATGAAACAAATAATGATGGTTGTAGCACTTATGCTTACAATAGGTTATAGTGGAGCTGCACAAAAAACGGAAACTGAAATAAAGAAAACAAGCTCACCCACACAAAAGGTACACAATGTTTTTAGCAAACACAAAAGGCATAACGGCTACAAAATTAAAACCAAAAGAAATGGTCATAAAATAGTAAAAAAAGTAAATACGCAAACAGGCGAAGTGAAAATAAAAAAAGACTAAGAGCGAAACAGGCAAATACAAAAAGCGGAGATAATACACTCCGCTTTTTTATATTTAACCAAACTAACATATTATTGTTTTACTAGTGCCTTTCCTGTCTATCATGTTTTTGGCGATAGATATTTCTGCTCAGTTGTTTTTTATCTTTACGAAGATCTTTACGCTCCAATGGACTTATTACACCATCTTGTTTATAATCTTTTCTTTCCATTGCTACACGGGCTGTTTCTGCTTTCAGTTTCGCTGTTTCTCTTTTTGTAAGTTCGCCGCTTTTTACTCCTTGCTTTATTCTGGTACGGTCATTTTTAATCGTACTTATCTTTGCTGTAGATGCAGCATTAGTGGGTGCAGTAGTTTGTGCAGATGCGGAAAGTGAGGCACTAAAAATAACTAATGCAATAATAATTTTTGTTTTCATTTTAATTGGTTTTATTTTTTAAATTTTTTTAAAATTGCTTCTGTAATGATAGACCTAGTCTTTTGAATTAAGTTTAAAAAACTTTCAAAAATTATTTTCTTTTATCTTTCCATATTAATTTTTCATTTGTAATCATCTTTTTAAAATCAGGAAATTTACCATCGCCTCTTCCCGTAAATCCTCCATTCGGATGACCAATAAGTTTGCAGTTTTCATTATACAAATCGCTGAAATTATCGCAGCATGGGCCACTAGTATAATAAACTTTTTTGCCTTTGTATATGTAAGAGTATATGCTACGAGCAGGGTTAGTTACCTCTTCTTTTTTAAATGAGCTAATGAGGTTTTTAATACAATCAGGTAAAGAATCTACAATTGACTCATTATTTAACTGTTCTTTTTTTACAGAACTATCCTTAATAATTTCAATATTTATTTTTTCGCTGTTTGGTGCCGTAGAGTGTTGTGTTTGTTTGCAGTTAATAAAACTACAAGCGAGTATTAAGATAAGTATCTTCATAGGTTTTCTTTTGTTTCCAAATTTAATCATAAATTTTTACTCACCTTTACAGCAAATGGAAAGATCAAACTTTGTAGACCAGATAAACATTTTTTGCAGGAGCGGTCATGGCGGGGAGGGCAGTAAGCATTTTTTGCGCAATAAACTTACTGCCATGGGCGGCCCCGATGGTGGCGATGGCGGCAGAGGTGCGCATATTATTTTAAAAGGAAATACGCAATTATGGACATTGCTGCACCTGCGGTATTTTAAAAATGTACTGGCAGAAGATGGGGCAAATGGCAGTGGCAGCCAATCGTCTGGCAAAAGCGGGAAAGATATTATTATAGAAGTACCGCTGGGAACAATAGCAAAAAATCCTGAAACGGGAGAGATATTAATGGAAATTTTAGAAGACGGGCAGGAAATAATTTTAATGAAAGGCGGCCGTGGCGGATTGGGCAACAGTAATTTTAAAAACTCTACCAACCAGGCACCAGAGTATGCACAACCCGGCGAACCCGGCGAAGAAGGCGTAAAAACACTGGAGCTGAAAGTGCTTGCAGACGTGGGTTTGGTGGGATTTCCCAATGCCGGAAAATCTACATTATTATCCCGAATAACGGCTGCAAAGCCAAAAATTGCAGACTATGCATTTACCACACTGGTACCGCAACTGGGCATGGTAGAGTATCGGGATGGAAAAAGTTTTTGTATTGCAGATTTGCCAGGTATAATAGAAGGTGCAGCAGAAGGGAAAGGACTTGGCCATCGTTTTTTGCGCCATATTGAACGCAATTCTATCCTGCTTTTTTTAATACCTGCAGATAGTGCAGATCATAAAAAAGAATATGAAATTTTGCGTAACGAACTGGAAGAATATAATCCTGAAATGTTACAAAAAGATTTTGTAATCGCCATCAGCAAATCTGATATGCTGGATGATGAATTAAAAGAAGCTATTAAAAAAGAGTTGCCTAATAATATTCCTTCACTATTTATATCATCTGTAACGGGTAGTAACCTGCAGGACTTAAAAGATATGTTATGGCATAGTTTAAATGCGCCGTCAAAATAAATTTATTTAAATTTTTTATGAGCCTTTTTATTCAACCTTAAGCTGGTACTGTGTTGCACGGTTTATTTGTATGCCTATAAATACAGTTGTTTCTAAAAGTATTTTAATTCTTCGTGCTATATTCTTTCAATAATCTATTTTTTTGCAGGCTGAGAGTTCTTTCATTTTTATTCAACATCTGCATAAATAAAAATTTTAAAAAATATGATTAGATTTTTAAAGTTTGTATAAATATCCATCTTAAAAAACAGTTAGTATCTTTAAAGAAAAAGTATTTTGTCATCTGTTTTTAAATATATAAAATCATTTTACGTTAAGGATTTTAACAGCTATTATTTTTTATTGATTTTATTATTGCTTGGTATAGTAATTTACTTAAACTACTGGCATGGGCTGGAGAAGAACTTTGCTGGCGGCGGAAAATCAAAACTCAGCCACTTTGCAGGATATTACCTGATGTATTTTATCCCGTTTTTTACAGCATTTTTTTTACAGTTATTTTTTTTAAAAGACTGTAGTTATTTTCAAAATAAATGGTTTTGGATAATTGTTTTACTAGCTCCGGCATTTTTTTCATTTAGAGTAAATTTTAATTTCCAGGATATTCTTCTAAAAAAAATATGGACTGGCGATGAGCTAAAATACTGGCTCCGCTGCATAAGCTGGATAGTGCGGGTAGTAGTATTGATGATACCAGTATTTATTATATGGTTTATAAAAGATAAAGGCAACCAGCCATTTTATGGCATAAATGCACTGGGCAATGCAAAGCCGTATTTTATAATGCTGTTACTTATGGTACCACTTATTGCCCTTGCCAGTACCCAAAAAGATTTTTTGCATACTTACCCCAAAGTAAAGTTTTTATATTCGCTCTCTTTTGCAAACGAAAAATGGCGATACGTATTACATGAACTTTGCTATGGATTTGATTTTTTGAGTATTGAATTTTTCTTTCGTGGCTTTTTAATTTTATCTCTAGTAAAAACATGCGGGCCACACAGTATTATACCTGTGGCTTGTTTTTATTGTACCATACATTTAGGCAAGCCAATGGGCGAAGCGGTGAGTAGTTTTTGGGGAGGGTTGTTATTGGGTATTGTAAGTTATAATACAGGCAGTGTGTGGGGTGGGGTTATTGTTCATCTTGGTATTGCATGGATGATGGAGCTGGGTGGTTTTTTAGGTGCATTGTTCTGATGTATAATAACCTTAAACTAAAATTGCATTATAAATAACAATACATCTGTATTATATTATTCTATCGGTATCATTATTGTAGAGCCGCATCTATACATTATTCAATATTGGTGCTTCATGAAAAAAATATTTCCTTTCTTAATATGCTTCCTTTTACTGAGCCAGGCAATATTGTATGCAGTACCCCACGCTTTAAAAAAAATATACCAAAAACCATATTCAGATACTGGCATCATTATTATTCCTTTCGATTATAAACAATCTGCATTATACTTGCCTCATACTTTTGATGTAATAGATAGTGTGGTAAATTTTTTATTTAAGCATGAGGGTATAACTTTATCTGTATATGGTTATACTCATTTTGATGAAGGCAACGATTCTATACAAAAATACCTTGCACTTAACAGGGCTTTATTTGTGAGAGATTATATACTTGGCAGGGGTATAAACGAAAAACGCCTGCTGTTGGTAAAAGGGATGAGTTCTGTAAGATCTGTAAACAGCGATGTAGATAAAGAAGGCCACTCCCGCAACTGCCGAGCAGAACTTATTTTAAGATATCCACCGCCACCACCACCCGTTATTTATGATAGAGATGAAGATGGTATACCAGATAGCACCGATGCCTGCGCAGGCGAGTTTGGTTATGCAGCAAATGCGGGTTGCCCGGATACTAATGCGATGATGATCCCATTTGAAAACGAAGCAGCTTGGCTTGCAAATAAAACGTATTGTGCTCTGGATAGTGCTGTATCAATATTAAAAAATCATCCGGAGTATACTATTAAAATAGAAGGGCATGCCCACCGTACAGAAGGTACTAATATTTTTTGCAACGACATTGCGGCAGAGCGTGCAGCCATGGTAAAACGATATTTGCTTTCCAGAAATATTGCAAATAAAAGAATTATTGCTGTAGAAAGCTTTGGAAATACAAGACCAATAAATGCAGGTAAAACAGCTTTGCAAATATTGCTTAATGCGAGGGTTCAGCTTTTTTTTAAAACAAACTGAGTAGTGTATTTTTTTTAATCCATGTAGTTCTACAAAAATTATATCACTTTATTTTCCCGAAAACAAAGGCTTTCTTTTTTCTAAAAAAGAGTGTATACCTTCTGCATAATCTGCAGTGGCTGCTGCTTTGCGCTGTAGTGTATCTTCTTCTTGTAATTGTGCCTGCCAGGTATTGTGCAAGGAGCTGTTTAAAGCCTGCTTTGTAAATGCCAGCCCTTGCGTGGGCATTTGTGCAAGATTAACTGCTAATAAAAAGGTTTGTTCTGCAAAGGCAGCGTCATCTATTACTTTATAAATCATTCCTATTTTTTCTGCTTCTGCTGCACTTATTTTATCTCCCGTCATCATCAGTGCACTGGCTTTTGCAAAACCAATAAGTCTTGGCAAAAAGTAGGTACCGCCACTATCCGGTATTAAACCAATCTTGGAAAAAGCCTGTATAAAAGAAGCTGAAGTAGCTGCCAGTACTACATCGCAGCACAATGCAATATTAGCGCCGGCTCCTGCCGCTACCCCGTTTACAGCTGCTATAACCGGTTTGTTTAATTGCCTTATCCTGGTAACAATCGGGTTGTAATGTTCCGATAAGATTTTGTCAATGCCTATAGCATTTTCACCAACAAGTTCTGCAATATCCTGCCCGGCACAAAAAGCCTTGCCACTGCCTGTAATTAAAATGCATCGTACATTTTCATTTGCATGGCAATCGTCCAATACCTGCTGCAATTCCATGGCCATGGCCCGGTTAAAGGCATTAAATTTATCTGGCCTGTTAAGGGTAATAATACAAACACTATTTTTTATTTCCTGTAAGATAAAGTTCATGTTAAAATAATTTGGTAGAATATTGGTATGCAAAATTTAATTTAGAATATACGCTATTTTCCTTCGGTATCCCGCCAGCCCCACAAATATTTACAGGCATAGGTTCGGTACGGTTTCCATTTATCAGATACTTTTATCATCTGCTCCTTTAATAATTTTTTATCTGTAAGGTTCAGCCCATAAGCCTTTGCCATCGTTTGTTGTATCACCAGGTCATCAATGGCAAAAATATCTTCCCGCCCTAGTGTAAACATTAAAAGCATTTCTACCGTCCAGCGTCCAACGCCTTTTATCTGCGTAAGTAAATCAAGTAAATCTGCATCGCTCATCTTATGCAGTTTGGCATCCGTAAGTTTATTATCAATAAAAAATATACAAACATTACGCACGTAATTTGTTTTTGCATGAGATAAACCGATGCTTCGCAATTTATCAAATTCTATTGTCAAAATACTTTTAGTACTGGGAATCTTTTTATTAAAGAGCTGTAAAAATCTGCTGTAAATAACATCCGCAACTCTGGTATTTAACTGCTGAGAAATAATAGATGCACATAAGTGAAGATGAAGATTGTTGCGTTTTTCAATAAAATGCTCATCCTGTTGGGCTATAATATTGCGAAGTGTTTTATCTTTTTGGAGCTGTAGTATATGCGGCATTTTGAATAAGTTTAAAGGCTAGAAGACTAAAAGCAAAAAAAGAAAACAAGCTAAAAGAAAGAAGAATAATAAGTTAAAAAGGAAATTTCTCAGATAGTTTTTTTATAAACAATCTTCGCCATTGTTGTAAATTCTATGAATACCATCCCTCATTAATTCTGTTATAAAATTTAGGACTAATCCATTTTTCAAATTTAATAATGCTAATTGTATTCTTAATTGTTTTAAATCTACCGGATGAAGTAGAAATAGATTTTAATTTAAGAACAATTTTAATTTCTACCAGGAGATTATACAATCTCATTAAAAAAAGAAGCTAAAAAAATGCTTAATAACTTTATTAAACATCCAGTCCCCAACTCATTTCTCCCCCTTTTTCATCTTTTAATAAAATTCCTATTTCGTTTAATTGATTTCTAATTTTATCTGATGTGGCAAAATCTTTTTTTGTTTTTGCTTCTTTACGTATATCAATCAGCAAGTGCATAACTTCAGCAAGTTTACCATCATTAATCTCATCACTGTTTTTTAAACCAAAAATATCTTCTAGGTAATCTTTAAACTTTTTACCCAGTAGAATAAAAGTACTTTCCAGCATTTCACCGGTTTTTATCAATCCATCTTTTATAGAATTTATTACAGGCACCAGTTCAAACATGCTCGCCAGCACTTTTGCTGTATTAAAATCATCGTTCATAGAGGTATCAAAATCATTAATAAGTTTTAATACTTTTTCATTCAGTTCCGCATCTGCCTCGCCCTTTTCATATTGCAACTTTTGTAAAAACTGGTAAGCTTCCCAAAGTCGCTTCAATCCTTTTTCCGAAGCCTGCAATGCCTCATTGCTAAAATCTAGTGTGCTACGGTATTGCGTTTGCAACATAAAAAAGCGCACCGTCATGGGAGAGTATGCTTTGTTAAGCATCGGGTGATTACCTGTAAATAATTCGTGTGGTAAAAAACCATTACCTAAACTCTTACTCATTCGTGTACCATTAACGGTAAGCATGTTTGTATGCATCCATATTTGCGCCGGGCTTTCATTAAAGCATGCTTCATTTTGTGCAATTTCGTTTGTATGGTGTGTAGCCGCAAGGTCCATTCCGCCGCCGTGAAGGTCAAATCTTTTGCCCAAATATTTATTACTCATGGCACTGCATTCTATATGCCATCCTGGGAAACCCATTCCCCATGGGCTGGGCCATTGCATTAAATGCTCTGGTTTTGCTTTTATCCAAAGTGCAAAATCAAGGCGACTCTTTTTTTCATCCTGCCCATCCAAATCTCTTGTACCTTCCAGCAAATCTTCCAGCTTGCGGTTTGTAAGAATACCATAAGGTTTTTCTCTGCTGTATTTTTCCACATCAAAATAAACAGTACCATTTATTTCATAAGCATAACCGTTAGCTAATATTTTTTCTGTAAGTAAAATCTGTTCGCTTATATGCCCTGTAGCTGTGGGTTCTATTGTAGGAGGTACGTTATTAAACAGTTGCATTACCTCATGAAACCCGAGTGTATAACGCTGTACAATTTCCATCGGCTCGAGTTGTTCCAGCCTTGCTTTTTTACTAAATTTATCATCGCCTTCGTCTCTGTCCCCTTCTAAATGGCCCGCATCTGTAATGTTGCGTACGTAGCGTACCTTATATTGCAGGTAGCGCAGGTAACGGTAAATTATATCAAACGAAATAAATGTACGGCAGTTTCCCAAATGCACATCGCTGTATACTGTGGGGCCGCATACATACATGCCCACATAGCCAGGCACAAGCGGCGTAAAAATTTCTTTTTTTCTGGTAAGCGTATTGTAAATCTCTAAAGGCATATTGTTATTATTATCCGGGTAAAAAGCAGCTTTAATTATTAATTATATTATTTGCACAATAGTATACTATTCATTACTACCATACCTTTATCGGGAACTTGTACTAGATACTAATGTTGATCTTTGTTCGGAATTTTAAAATAATAGTTATTTATATTTAAACAGCAAATGTATTGTATGAAAATTATTTGTGCGAAGATGCATTAAAATTAAATATTGCCGGAGCAGCAACACCGAAAAAGCAGAAAAGTAGTAGTTCTCATTTGACCGAAGATATAAAATAAATCAAATTAATCTTTCCCCTGCTAAACCCAACCTGCATTTACCACAATATTATTACATTTGCCACATGGAAAATTTGAGGGCATTAATTGATAAATACAAAATAGAAATAGCGGCAGAAGCAATATCTAATGTAGCAGAAGCAGAAGCATTTCGCATAAAATACCTGGGTACAAAAGGACTGGTAAAAACCATAATGGGCGAAATGAGAAATGTAATTCCAGAAAATAAAAAAGAAGCAGGGCAATTGCTTAATGAATTTAAGATTTTTGCAGAAGAAAAATTTTCCTCTTTCAATAACAATTCCAGTTTTGAAAATGCATCGGTATCCGCAGGTATAGACCTTACATTACCAGGTACAGCCCTGCCTTTGGGCACACGCCATCCCATAAGTATTATTCAAAATAAAATTGTTTCTATCTTTAATAAGCTGGGGTTTGCTGTGGCCGAAGGGCCGGAAATAGAAGATGACTTTCATAATTTTACTGCACTCAATTTACCGGAGGACCACCCTGCGAGAGATATGCAGGATACTTTTTACTTAAATGAAGAACCAGCCTGGCTTTTGCGTACACATACAAGCAGCGTACAAATTAGAGAAATGCAAAAAGGTAAATTGCCTCTGCGTATTATTTGCCCAGGCAGAGTGTATAGAAACGAAACGATAAGTGCAAGGGCGCATTGTTTTTTTAACCAGGTAGAGGGATTGTATATTGCGGAAAATGTGTCTTTTGCTGATCTAAAGCAAACCCTGTATTTTTTTGTAAAAGAAATGTTTGGTGAAGATATTAAAGTACGTTTTCGCCCATCTTATTTTCCTTTTACTGAGCCGAGTGCAGAAATGGATATAAGCTGTCTTATTTGTGGTGGCGAGGGATGCAGCGTATGTAAAAAAACCGGTTGGGTAGAAATACTTGGCTGTGGAATGGTACACCCCAAAGTGCTGGAAAACTGTGGAATTGATAGTAATAAATACACAGGCTTTGCTTTTGGCATGGGTATAGAAAGAATTACAATGCTGAGTTATCAGATAAAAGACCTTCGTTTGTTTAGCGAAAACGACATTCGTTTTTTAAAACAATTTGAAACTGCTCTTTAATACCGGGCTATTTTTACAGAAAAAAGTTATTGGCATTAAAATTGAATTTTAAACAAAACATATAAGATAGGTGTATACATATAAAATCATGCTCTTTAAAAACCAAAAAATAATACATGAAAAAAATTACTTTGATTATCAGTTCTGTTATATTAGTGCTGATAATGACATCCTGTGCCACATCAAAAGAAGCCAGAAACTATAAAAGTTCTGTAAACGGAAAATGGCAACTTCAAACTATTACGACAGAAGGAATAACAGGAAAAATAAAAGCTCAAATTTTAGATGAGGCAGATTTTAATTGCTTTGTTGGCAGCAACTGGAGCTTTAACCAATACAATAATCTCGGGTTTTATGAAATAAGTAAAAATGGTGGAGAATGCGTAGCTATAAAAAGAAACATACGTTGGACCATAGATGAAACTGCAGGTATGCCCAAAAGGCTTGGTTATAAAAGAGTAGATGAAAAGTACAGGGCTGTAGATGAAAATAAAGGAGGCTTCCTTTTTACAATAGTATCAATAGATAAAAATAATATGCAGCTTAAAAGCAATATTAACTTTGAAGGAAAGCCCGCTTCATTTATTTACAATTTCACAAAGAATTAATTTTAAATCTTAATAATAATATGAAAAAGATAATCACGAATACACTATTTGGTGCCATAGCATTAAGTATAATAACGAGTAGCTGCGATGGTATAAGAAAAACCAGCAATCAGAATAAAGGTGTTGCAGTTGGCGCAACGAGTGGTGCGGTAATTGGCGGTATAATTGGAAACAATGTAGGTAACAAAAAAAATACTGCACTGGGAGCTATTTTAGGAGCGGTAATAGGAGGTGCAGCCGGCGGAATAATTGGTAATAAAATGGATAGGCAGGCAGAGAAAATAAAAACAGAAATACCTGGTGCAAAAGTAGAAAGAGTAGGAGAAGGTATTAATGTAACTTTTGATGAAAATAATCCTGATGGATCTAAAGCAGGTGTATATTTTGAAACTGCAAAATTTAATATCTCTCCTAATTCTCAATTAGCAATAAACAAACTGGAAAAAATTTTTATTGAATATCCTGAAACAAATATACTGGTAGAAGGGCATACTGATAACGTGGGTGCAGATGCATACAACATGACACTCTCTCAAAAGCGGGCAATGGCAGTAGGAGATGCATTAAAAGCGGGCGGTCTTTCTACTAACAGGCTTACTGTAAAATGGTATGGGAAATCTCAGCCAAAAGCAGATAACAATACTGCAGAAGGAAGAGCACTTAACAGAAGAGTAGAGTTTTCTATAACTGCCAATGATAAGATGAAAGCAGATGCAAAAGTAGAAGCAGATAAGCAATAATTTTTTTTTACAGATATAGCTGCTGTGCGGTTTCCAATATTTTAATACCGGGGGTATAAAAATAAAAGGGGAAATAGCACAGCAGTTTTTTATTTTTGCAATATGATTAAAAAAATTTGTGTTGCAGGCGCAGGTACCATGGGTAGTGGTATTGCGCTGGCTGCTGCGCTAAATGCGATAGATGCTATTATTTTTGACGTAAGCGAAAACGGCATTGAAAAGGCAAAATTATCTATTGAAAAAAATCTGCAGTTTTTGTTAATTAAAGAAAAGATAAAAGAAGAAGAAAAAGCTACTGTAACTAGTCGTATTTATTTCACAACAAATATTCAAGAATGCAAAGCAGATATAATTATAGAAGCGATTATAGAAAACATAACTGTAAAAGAATCGCTTTATAAAAACCTTGCGGCAATAAATAATCCGGAAACTATTTTTGCAAGCAACACTTCTTCCTTATCTATAACCCAAATTCAAAAAAATATACCACACCCACAACGGGTGGCAGGAGTGCACTTTTTTAACCCTGCACATGTTATGAAATTGGTAGAAATTGTGGCAGGCATACAAACCTCTGCCGAAACAATAGCTACCATAAATGAACTTTGTATACAATTAAAAAAAGTACCGGTATTTTGTAAAGATGCTCCAGGCTTTATAGTAAACCGTGTGGCACGCCATTTTTATTTAGAAGCTATGCACCTGGTAGAAACGCAGCAGATAAAAATAGAAGATGTAGATATGCTGATGGAAAATGCAGGATTTAAAATGGGGCCATTTAAACTGATGGATATTATTGGGCTTGATATTAACCTTGCGGTTTCACAATCTCTTTATAATACCTTTGCTGCTGCTGTGCGCTTTAAACCAGCTGCACTGCAGGAGCAAAAAGTGGCAGAAGGTAAACTTGGTACAAAAACAGGGATAGGATTTTATAATTACACCCCACAAAATAATATACAATGATTTTGGTAACGGGCGGCGCAGGCTTGCTGGGGAATACGCTCATAAAACAATTGCTAAAAACGGGTAAAATTGTAAAAGCTATTTATAATAAAACACCGTTGGAGAATTTTAAGCATACAAACTTCTCTTCTGTAAAATGCGATTTACTGGATGTGCTGGATGTTGAAAATGCCTTACAGGGTGTTACTGAAATATACAACTGTGCCGGGCTGGTATCTTTTACAAACAAGGATGAAAAAAAATTATATAAAATAAATGTAGAAGCAACTGCAAATTTAGTAAACGCAGCACTAGTGGCTGCTGTGTATAAATTTGTACATGTAAGCTCTGTAGCGGCACTTGGCCGCATACGCCCGGGGCAAATGATAAATGAACAGTTGCAATGGACTCCTGAAACAAGCAATAGTAAATATGGTCATAGTAAATATTTGGGCGAGCTGGAAGTGTGGCGGGCAAATGCTGAAGGGCTTAATGTTATAGTTATAAATCCTTCTATTATTTTAGGACCGGGTAATTGGAATGAAGGCTCTACAAAGATTTTTAAAAGTGTGTATGATGAGTTGCCCTGGTATACAGAAGGTACCACAGGCTTTACAGATGTGAGAGATGTTGCAACAATAATGATACAATTAATGGAAAGCAAAATAACCGGGGAGCGTTTTATTGTAAGTGCGCAAAACGTAACCTACGGTTTTGTATTTACTATGATTGCAAATGCTTTTAATAAAAAAATTCCTTACAAAAAGGTAACCCCTTTTCTTGCCGCTGTTGTTTGGCGATTGCAGGCCTTTGGTTCTTTTTTTTCAGGCTCATCACCTCTTATTACAAAAGAAACTGCTGCTACATCGCTTGCTGTTACTCAATTTGATAATAGTAAATTATTAAAATTTTTACCGGCATTTAAATACCGCAGCCTGCAGCAAACTATTATAGAAACCTGCGCAGTACTGCAACAAAAAATTAACAAGGAATAAGTTATTTTTGAAAACATTAAATCTTATGACCTACAATGAAAACATTTTTTGTTATAATTTTTACAATCACATGGGCTTCTTTTGTAAATGCACAAAGCTATTTTACAATCTATGGTAAAGTGGTAAACAGCACTACGCAAGAACCTTTAAAAGCAGCATCGGTATTTGCACAAAATACTACTATAGGTACTGTTACAGATGCAGAAGGAAATTTTAAATTACAGCTCCCCGGCGGCGGCTACGATCTTATTATTACCTATACCGGTTTTACTACGGAAAGTAAAAGAATTTCTGCAGCCAATGCTGCTGCAACAATTAATATAAATTTAAAAGAAAAAGAAAAAGAACTGGAAGTTGTGGCCGTTACCTCTTCTACCGAAGTAAAAGACGGGCTGGCAAAATATGGTGCTTTTTTTATAGAGCAGTTTATTGGAAAAACACAAAACAGCAGCAACTGCAGTATACAAAACCCCGGAATATTAAAATTCTTTTTTTCTAAAAAAAAGAACAGGTTAAAGATAACAGCAGCAGAGCCCCTGCTCATAAAAAATACCGCACTCGGTTATACTATTAAGTACAGCATAGATTCTTTTACACACGAGTATAACACTGAAATAAGCACCTACACTGGTTATCCGCTGTTTGAAGAAATGGAGCCGGCAAACGATGCACAAAAAATACAATGGCAAAATGCAAGAGCGGCGGCATACAAAGGTTCTACTTTGCATTTTATGAGAAGCTTGTTTAACAAAGACCTTAATGTGCAGCAATTTGAAGTACAGTTTATCGTAAAAATGAATGGTAAAGAAAATGCCATGCCTTTAAAAGATGTGTATGCAGCACTTCATTATGCAAAAGATGACAGCACACAAACGGTAGAAATATTGCCCAACCAAAATGAAGCAGGCATTTTATTTTTAGCAGAAAAACCAGCAATAAATTATATAAAAGAAAATCCTGGTGAGCCGGGTGCTTTTCAATTTTCTGTATTAAATTTTAAACCGCAGGAATCTATCATCATTGAACAGAACGGATATTTTTATGACCAGAATGATGTGGCTGTAAGCGGCTATTGGGGCTGGTGCAAAGTAGCAGATCAATTGCCCTACGATTATTTTTTTACAGATATTAGTAAATAAAAACAGACTGACTTAAGTAGCATTAAGTTTTCAATAAATAACGATTCACTGTTTAATCATTTATCATTTATTATTTATCCTTTTTTCCCCATTACTTTTTCCCATAACTCCGGTATCCTTTTTATCCATACCAGTTCTCTTTGGGCCGTACGGGCATCCTGTGCAGGGGCGCCCCAGTAAGTTTTATTTCCTTCAAGATCTCCGCCTACACCTGTGCGCCCAAGCAGTACTGCATTCTCTCCAATGGTAAGGGTTTTGTTTACAATTACCTGCCCCCATAGTGTTACGCCATCTTTAATAGTTACTACACCTGCCACCACTACATTTGCTGCAAATAAACAATTTTTGCCTATCACTGTATCATGCCCAATGTGTATCATGTTGTCAAATTTAGTGCCTTTACCAATAACAGTATCGTGGCTCACACCCCTGTCTATACTGCAGTTGGCGCCTATCTCCACATCATCTTCTATAACTACCCGCCCGCAGCTCGGCATAGGTTTATACCATACTTCCCTGTCTTTTTTTGAATTGTAATAAAAGGCATTGCTGCCAATTACAGTGCCGGATTGTATGGTTACATTATCGCCAATAATACAGTAATCCATAATAGTTACATTAGGGTAGATGATGCAATTTCTTCCTATGCGCACATGGTTACCTATAAATGTATTTGGGTAAATAAATGTTCCATAACCCACCACAGCGCTATCGCTTTTTAATTGTGATGATGGTTCAAAAGGCCGATACTTTTTTACAATGTTGCTATATGCCTCAAAAGGATTTTCTACCAGCAACAGTGCCTTGCCTTCTGGTACTATTGTTTCTTTATTTATAATGATAAAAGTAGCCTTACTTTGCAGGCATTTGTCATAGTATTTTGGATGATCCACAAAAACGATATCTCCCGCTTCTGCTTTATGCAATTCATTAATGCCGGTAACTATGCCCTTATCATTACCAATAATTTTTGCATCAATAAACGTAGCAATGTTTTCTATACTTACGGCAGAATTAAATTTCATTTAATTAATTTTTGTAAATGTACAATGCTTTGTTTTAATTGTTAAAAAACAGATGCAGGGTGAAAATTTTCAATTTTTTTTAATGCGGATTAAAAAAAATATTTTTTGAATAACGATTAAAGTTTTCTCAAAAAATTTTTTTTCAGAAATTAAAATTTCTGGTTGAATATTTATTTTTTAAAAAAAGTATATTGCTATAATGCAGTGTTCATAATGCTTTCAGCTTATTCTTATTTTACATTTATTTTTTATAGTAGAGCGTTCGAAATATTTATCACTAAATAATTAAGGGTTACAACTTCCCCTTATCCACAACGTAAAATAAAATGTGAATAAAATAGTTTGCTCTTTTTTTTCTTAAAGCAAAATTTATTTCTAATATTGTATAAGAGAGTTACTATCTCTGTACTTACTAACCCACCATTATAAAAAAACCCTGCTCCAAAAAGTAGGGTTTTTTGTTTCTGTAAAATGTATATTTTTTAAATTATTTTTCTTCAAATATTTTCATAGCATAAAAATTCATGAACATTAATATTCATTTTTAAGACTAATAAAAAGTTATCTTGCAATAAATAAAACAAGTGTATGTTAAGATCTATGACGGGCTTTGGAAGAGCAGAACAAACAGCAGGAGAAAAAACTTTTCTTGTAGAAATAAAAGCATTGAACGGAAAGCAGTTTGACCTGCAATTAAAAATTCCACCGCTTTTTAAACCTTATGAATTTGAGATAAGAAATATGCTGCAGGATAATCTCATAAGAGGCTCTGTAGACTGTTATGTGAATATAAAACAACATGGTACAAGCAGGCCGGTAACAATAAATACAGATCTTATAAAAGCATATTACACACAGCTAAAAACGCTGGCTGCAGATTTGGATATTGATACAAACGCAGTACTTAGCTCTTTGCTACGTTTACCAGAGGTGGTAATTCCTTCTACTGATATGCTGGACAAAAAAGATTTTGAAGATTTTACAAAAGTATTGCATGCTGCCATAAAAGAATTGAACGAGCACAGAATAGAAGAAGGTAAATCTCTGGAAAAAGATTTATTGCAGCGCATCGCAAATATTAAAGAGGAAGAAGAAAATATTATTGAATTAGCTCCTGCAAGAAAAGTAAAAATAAAAGAAGAAATAAATTCCCTCTTGGAAAAAAATGTAGGAATAGAAAATGTAGACAAAAACAGGTTGGAGCAGGAACTTATTTACTATATGGAAAAAATTGATATTCATGAGGAGCAAATTAGATTACGGCAGCATTGTGAATATTTTGCAGAAATATTAAATAGCAATGATGAGGGTAAAGGGAAAAAACTATCTTTTATTTTACAGGAAATAGGAAGAGAAATAAATACAACCGGTAGTAAAGCTTATGATGCTGGTATACAAAAATGTGTGGTGAAAATGAAAGATGAGTTAGAAAAAGCGAAAGAGCAGATACTAAATGTTTTATAAAATAGAAGGTAAATTTGCAGCAATGATATTATTTTTTAAAAAAACATGCCGGTTCTTTTTACTATATTTTATAAGTCTTGTTATTATTATTTCATCGTGCAGGCAACTGGATATATTTGAGAAAAATACAAATATCCCCGCTATGAAATGGCAATACAATTTTAATGCAAACGGAGCGTTTACTATAACAGATACATTATCGCCTTATAACATTTATGTGGTTTTACGACACACAGACGCATACCGTTACAATAATATATGGCTTAACGTAGGTATAGAAGCCCCCGGCGATACAATAAAATATAAAAGAATAAATATTTTATTGGGTAACGATGTAAATGGCTGGGATGGGAATGGCCTGAATGATATTTGGGAAATAAGAAATCTAATATCTGCTAATGCAACAGGTTTTAAAAAAGGTGAATATCATTTTTCCATTGCACAGGTTATGAGAGATAGCCCACTGGAAAATATTATGAGCGCAGGGCTTAGGATAGAAAAAGCAACCCCATAATGTTAAAAAAATTTAAGTAATCATAATTATTTTCATTAGTAGGGTGTATCATTTATAATAAACAAAGCTTTATTTTGCAATGTATTGTTTTTAAATACCGCAAATAGTATTAACCAATAATAACTTTTAAACCAACAAAGGTGAACCGTAAACTTTTTACATTAATCGCAGCAACCTTATTAACTTTAGCTTCACATGCCCAGGTAGAATATGAATATTCGCAGGAAGGGGAATTTGGATTTACACTCGGTGGTGCTCATTATTTCGGAGACCTCAATACAAGGGCCGCATTTAATAGACCAAAGCCTGCACTTGGTGTATTTTTCCGCAAGCAATTTGGCAACTATATCGGGCTTCGTCTTTCCGGGCATTTTGCACAATTGGGCTATAGCGATACTTACAGCAAAAATGAATTTCAGCGTTTAAGAAATCTTAGTTTCAATACAAATATTTATGAAGTGGCATTGCAGGGAGATTTTAATTTCTTTAAATTCATACCAATGGATCCCACTCACAATTTTACACCCTATATAACGCTTGGTGTAGGCCTTTTTAATTATGATCCCTACGCTTATTATAATGGCGATAAATATTACCTGCGCACTTTGGGTACAGAAGGGCAGACATCCGGGTATAAAGGCAGAAAAGAATATGGTACAATGGCATTGTGTATTCCATTTGGCGTAGGTATAAAATATAACTTAACACCCAAAACAAATATTTCTTTCGAAGTGGCACACCGTTTTACAAGTACGGATTATCTGGATGATGTGAGTACTACTTATGCAGGTGCAGATAAGTTTCCGGCTGGGCCTAATGGAGCATTATCACCAGCATTTTTATTACAGGACCGCAGTTATGAAATAGACAGTAAAACAGTATTAGGTATAGAAGGAAGACAGCGTGGTTTTAGCAAGCAAAAAGATCAATACATTATTGCGGAAGTGGGCATTTCCTTCAACCTAAGTTCTTATCATTGCCCTACGGCTAATTAAGGGAAGAGAAATAAGTATTAAGATACAAGATAATATTTTAAAGAGCGGCAGTACAAACTGCCGCTTTTGCTTTTTTATAGTTTAAATTTTCCTACTTTTGCGCCCCTGCAAAGGGTTGCAAGGTTTTTTGTGGTTTTGCCCAGTTCTGCATTTTATTTACTTAGTTACATGAGCTTAAAAGAAAATATTGATCTTACAAATTTGCCCTCGCATATAGCCGTTATTATGGATGGCAATGGGCGCTGGGCACAAGAGCAGGGCAAAGACAGACTGTATGGGCATCTTCATGGTGTGGACAGCGTAAGAGATGTGGTAGAGGGTGCTGCCGAACTAGGGCTTAAAAATCTTACACTCTATACCTTTAGTACAGAAAACTGGGACAGACCGCAATACGAAGTAAATGGTCTTATGGAGCTTTTGGTAGATACCATTAAAAAGGAGGTGCCCACACTAAATAAAAATAATATAAGGCTGCATGTTATTGGGCATACCAATATGCTGCCGGCAAATGCATTGCACCAGCTTAAAGAAGCATTGCATGAAACAAAAGCTAATACTGGCCTTAATCTTATAATGGCATTGAGTTATAGCAGCCGGTGGGAAATGGAAGATGCAGTAAAAAATATTGCGCAGGATGTGCAAACGGGGAAACTACTGCCGCAAAATATAGACGAGCATACCCTCAAAAATTACCTAAGCACAAAAAACTTTCCCGATCCGGAATTGCTGGTGCGTACCAGCGGTGAGTACAGGCTCAGTAATTTTTTATTATATCAATTAGCTTATGCAGAATTATATTTTACAGATACACGCTGGCCTGATTTTAGAACAGAAGATTTATACAAAGCCATCATAAATTACCAGGGTAGAGAAAGGAGATTTGGCAAAACAGGCGAGCAGGTAAAACCCATTGTATAAAATGTCAATTGTTTAAAAAACGGTTATAAAATTTAAAATAATTTTCCACAAAATTTATAAAACATAAGCCATTATATTAGCAATTACAAGATGATATTGTAGCTTGATCTTTTATTATTGTACGTTTAACAAATAGTTTTCATTATTGGGCTTAATTTGCCCCCACGAAAAAAACCATTGATGCACAGGATTTACCAAAACATTTTATTTATTGCTTTTTTAACGCTTATAACTACTGGTGCGTTTGCACAAGTTATCTCAGATACCTCTTTGTCTGTTTACCCTGTGCTAACGGATATGTACAAAGGTAAAGTTCCCAAAAAATATACTATTGCCGGTATTACGGTTGTGGGCACAAGGTCTTACGATCAAAATCTTATCATATCAATATCCGGTCTGGCCATTGGGGATGAAGTAATGATACCCGGTACAGATGCATTTAGTAAAGCCATTTCCAAATTGTGGAAACAAAATCTTGTTTCCAATACAGAAATAAATATTACAAAATTAGAAGGTAATAATATTTACATAGAAATAGCCGTTACAGAACGCCCACGGCTGTTAGATTTTAGTTTTGTAGGCGTAAAAAAAGGCGAAAGAGATGATCTTGGTCCAAAAAGCGGCCTTGCAAAAGACAGGGTGCTTACGGAAGACATGAAACTGAGTGCGGTAGAAGTTATCCGCAAATTTTATTATGAAAAGGGATACCGAAACGTAGATATAAAAATGGAGGAAACACAGGCTGTAGGTGTATCCAACGCTGTTAATCTTATATTTTATATTGATAAAGGAAAAAAGGTAAAAATAAATTCCATCAATTTTACTGATAATATAGAAGTGGCCGACAGCAAGCTTAAAAAGCAAATGAAAGGCACAAAAGAAATGACGAGGTTTACATTGTTTCCAGAGAAGGTAATAAACCCGTATGGGGATACAAAAATAGCCAAAACATTTAATGATTATCTTAAAGAAGTTGGTTACCTGTCTCCTTCCAAAACAAAAGAATATCTTGACCCCTACTTTAGGTTTAAACTTTTTGCAGGAGCAAAATTTAGTGAAAAAAAGTATGCCGAAGATAAAGGTAAAGTGCTGGATTATTACAACTCTCAGGGCTTTAGAGATGCATCTATACTGGCAGATACAGCCATTTATAACAAAAAAGGAAATCTTGATCTTCATATAAAAGTTACCGAAGGCCACAAATATTATTTTGGTAATCTTACCTGGAAGGGTAATACCAAATATGCAGATTCTACCCTGAACCTTATATTAGGTATAAAAAAAGGAGATGTTTATAATGTAGAAACCCTTAATAAAAAACTGGGTAAGCAATTATCTGCTGAGGGTGGAGATATAGGAAGTTTATACCAGGATGATGGCTATCTTTTTTTTAATATTGACCCTATAGAAACAGCGGTATACAACGACACCATAGATTTTGAATTACGCCTCAGAGAAGGTCCGCAGGCTACTTATGGAAAGATAACCGTTTCTGGAAATGAAAAAACAAAGGACTATGTAATATTGAGGGAATTGAGAACTACACCAGGCGAAAAGTTTAGCAGGCAGGATATCATTCGTACGCAAAGAGAATTATCGCAATTAGGTTTTTTGAATGCTGAAAAAATAAATCCGCAGGTGGTGCCCAATAACGCAGATGGTACAGTAGATATAAACTGGCAGGTAGAAGAAAAATCTGCAGATCAGCTGGAACTATCCGCAGGCTTTGGCGGCGGCATAGGACTTACCGGCACGTTGGGCATAACCTTTAATAATTTCTCTATAAAAAATATTGGCAAAGCATCCACCTGGGATCCGCTACCTTCCGGCGATGGTCAAAAATTTAGTGCAAGGTTCCAGTCAAACGGGCGTGCATACCGTTCTTATAATTTTTCTTTTACCGAGCCATGGCTTGGGGGTAAAAAAAGAAATTCTTTTTCTGTAAGTTATTTTAATACAAAATATGCAAATGCTTACGATCCTTTTACAGGCTTACCCAGCAAAGCAGCAGGAGATACTTCTTATGTAAAAACAGTGGGCTTTGGTGTATCGCTGGGCAAACAATTAAAATGGCCAGATGACTTTTTTAACCTTATTTATTCTGTGAATGTGCAGCAATATAAATTGCGCAATTATCCTAATATTTTTGCAGGGCTTAGTAACGGTACTTCTACCAACATTAGTTTAAAAATTACGTTGTTGCGCAATTCAATATCTAACCCTATATTTCCTACAAGCGGCAGTAATGTTATGCTTAGCGGGCAGTTTACGTTACCTTATTCATTATTGGGTATACAGGATGGTGCAGAAAATCAATATAAATTACCGGAGTTTCAAAAATATCGTTTTAGCAGCGAATGGTATATGGGCATAGGCAGGGCAAGAGGTGCGGAAAAGAATAAACAATTTATTTTAAAAGTAGCCGCTAAATATGGTTTTATTGGCAAGTATAATCCAAAACTGGAAGTATCGCCTTTTGAGCGCTTTCAATTGGGAGATGCAGGTTTAAGCAATACTACAGCTTTGCTAGGGTATGATATCATTGCACACAGAGGCTACCCGGTTTATAGCAGCAGTGATCCTAAAATAAATCCTGATGGGGGAACACCACAACAGTATTTTACTATTTTTAATAAATATACAGTGGAGCTGCGTTACCCTTTTAGCACAGCAGCAAGCAGTACTATTTACGGGCTCGCATTTTTTGAAGCAGCAAATGGCTGGTATAAATTTAAAGATTACAATCCCTTTAAACTGAGGCGGAGTGCAGGTGTAGGTATGCGTTTCTTCCTGCCAATGTTTGGTTTGCTTGGGTTTGATTATGGGGTAGGGTTTGACAGATACAACCAGACAACAGGATTAAAAGGTGCAGCTAAATTTACCTTTATGCTGGGCCGGGAAGCAGAATAATATTTTACAAACGGCAGTATATAATAAAAGCTAAAATAGAATATTCTTATTTTTGAGATAATTTAAAATTTGTATAAAAGCACTTTATGAAAAAAATATTATTATTAGCTTTTTTATTTTTATTTGCAGCATTTGCCGGTAATGCACAGCGGTATGCTATTATAGATTCTAAATATATTCTGGAAAAAATACCCGACTATAAAGAAGCACAAAAAAAGCTGGATGGCTTTAGCGAAGTGTGGCAAAAAGATCTGGATCAGCGGCAGACTGCACTGGATAAAATGTTTAAAGACTATGATGCAGAGCAGGTAATGCTTACAGATGTATTAAAGAAAAAAAGGGAAGATGAATTGTATAATAAAGAAAAAGAATTAAGAGACCTGCAAAAAAAGCGTTTTGGTTTTGAAGGCGATCTTTTTAAAAAAAGGCAGGAGCTTATAAAACCAATACAGGACAGGGTTTACAACGCAGTACAAAAACTGGCAGTAGAAAAGCTTTATGATTTTATACTGGATAAAAGCGAAGGAATTACCGTTATCTTTGCCGACCCAAAACTTGATAAAAGTGATGATGTGCTGAGAAACCTGGGCGTTAAATAAAATAATTATGCAGTTTGGCATGCAGCATAATGTTAAAATAAGTTTACTATTAAATATAAAAATCAAAAACAGAAACCAATTAAAATTAAAATGAAAAAATTATTATTCGTAGTTGTAATGGCGGCAGGTTTTGTAAGTGCATCAGCACAAAAAATTGGCTATATTAATTTCGAGCAGGTATTAGGGTCTATGCCAGAAGCTGCAAGAGCACAAACACAACTGCAAGACTTTCAACAAAGTTTACAACAGCAGGCACAGGATATGATGAGAGAAGTAGGTATTAAAGACAGTTTGTTTAATGCAGATTCTTCTAAATTATCTCCCAGTATGAAAGAAATTAAGCGCAGAGAAATTTTTGAATCGTATCAAAAAGCACAGGCGTTTCAACAACAAGATGCACAGGAGCAACTGCAGCAAAAGCAAAATGACCTTATTGTTCCCATTAGAAAAAAAGCACAGGAAGCAATAAAAGCGGTCGCAAAAGAAAATAATTATTCTTACGTTTTAGAAGAAGGTTCCTTATACGTAATGCCCGCAGCAGATAACTTAATTAACCTTGTTAAAGCTAAATTAGGTATTAAAGATTCGCCAGCAGCAATACCAAAACCAGCAGCACCAAAGCCTGCAACAAAAAAGCCTTAAACAAATAATATTATGGTAAATACCTCTGCAAAATGCAGAGGTATTTTTTTGCCACAATAATGCTAAGGTGTTTTCCCCCCAGAGCAAATTATTTTTCGGATCATATATTTTTTTAAATATTATTGGGAAATTAAAATAATTGTTTTAAGGAGTGTTCGCAAAATCTCCGTTAAAAAGTTTTAAAATAGATGCTAATTATTTTTTACACCGTAATTTTCGTTTTAAAATTATAATTGCGCTTGCAGAAGATTTTTACATTTCTTATTTTTTATTTTTTGAGTACTGCTATAACTGCACAGGTTGTGGTGAGTGGTACAGTGCTGGATAATAGTAAAATAAATTACGTAGAAGCTGCAAGGGTTATAAGCACTGGCGGGCAAATAACTTCCACAGATTCTATGGGGCGATACAGTATTAAAACAAGTATAAATGATTCGCTGTTTTTTATTTACAATAACAAGCCTACTCAAAAATTTGCGGTAGCAGCTATTTCCAATCCAGAAAAATTTGATATATCGCTGCATATACCCGTAAAAGGAAAATTTAAAGCATTGCAGGAAGTGGTGGTGTATAGCAAAAGTTACCGGCAAGATTCTTTGCAAAACCGGGAAGATCATAAAGATATCTTCGGGTATAAAAAGCCTGGAATAGAATCATCTATAACGCCAGGCGGCGGGGTGGGGTTGGACTTTGACGAGTTTATAAATATATTTCGTTTTAAAAGAAACAAGCGGTTAAAATCTTTTCAGCTTTACCTGGAAGAACAGGAGCAGGAAAAATATATAAATTACCGGTTTAGTAAAAAAGTAGTGCAGCGCATTACACAATTAAAAAGCCCAGCGCTGGATAGTTTTATGATTTGGTACCGCCCGAGTTATGCATTTGCAAGTACCAGCAGTGAGCTTATTTTTAACCAGTATATTTTAAATGCTTTATACCAGTACCGCAGGGTATCGGGCATTGGAGAGGCAAAGAAGGAAGAATAATTATTGGTAAGTGAAAGGAAAATTTTTTTAAATCTTTTGCAAAGATTAATAATTTATAAGCCTCTGAACCATCTCTCCCAATTTACTATAAGCCATAAAATTTTTTTCCAGTTCCAGGTTAAAAGGTATTGGGGTATCCATGCTTGCACAGCGCATTACAGGTGCATCCAGCTTATCAAAACAATGCTCATTTATCCATGCAGCTATTTCGCCGCCAACGCCGCCTGTGAGCGAGTCTTCGTGAAGTATTAATACCTTGCCGGTTTTTTCTGCAGTCCTTTTTATACCATCATAATCTAATGGTAATAGTGTGCGCAAGTCCAAAATTTCCATACTAATATTTAAGTTCTTTCCTGCATATTCCAACGCCCAATGTACACCTACACCATAAGTAATTACGGTAATATCGTTGCCTTGCTGTACCAACTTTGCTTTGCCAATTTCTATTTCATAACAGGCATCCGGCACTGCACCATTTATACTTCTGTACAAAGCCTTATGTTCAAAAAACATAACCGGGTTGGGGTCATTAATGGCCGCAATCATTAATCCTTTTGCATCTTCTGGGGTGCTGGGGTACACTACTTTTAAACCGGGTGTACGTGCAAACCATGCTTCATTACTTTGGCTGTGAAAAGGCCCTGCGCCTACGCCTCCGCCTGTGGGCATGCGTATAACCACATCTGCATTTTGGCCCCAGCGGTAATGTATTTTCGCAAGGTTATTTATAATCTGGTTAAAGCCAACGGTTGCAAAATCTGCAAACTGCATTTCCATTACGGTCTTGTATCCTTCTAAACTTAAGCCCAGCGCTGTACCAACGATAGCACTTTCGCATAAGGGTGTATTTCGTACTCTTGCTTTGCCGAACTCCGCTGCAAAACCTTCTGTTACTTTAAATGCACCGCCGTATTCTGCAATATCCTGCCCCATTAAAATAAGATTAGGGTGGGTTTGCATAGATTGTCTTAAACCATCACTTATAGCATTGATAAATTTTTTCTCTGTCGTAAGTTGTCTGTCCTCAGTCGCACTCCGCCCACTGTCCATCGTCCGTTGTCCGATGTCTATACTCCTCATTGCATACACATCTGCCAGCTCCTCCTCACTATCCGGCACTATTTTATTGGCTTTGTATGCTTCATTTAATTCCGCTTCTATGTATGTTTTTGTTTCTGCTTTTAGTTTTACTATATCTGCTGCGCTGATGATGTTTTCATTCACCAGCCATTCTTCATATTTTTTCACCGGGTCTTTTTTCTCCCACTCTTCAAACAAAGCTGTAGGTACATACTTTACGCCGCTGGCTTCTTCATGCCCACGCATACGAAACGTTATGCATTCTACGAGATAAGGTTTTTGGTTTTTTATACAATACTCCCGCACGCCTTTAATGGTATCGTAAACTTCCAAAATATTATTGCCGTCTATCTTTATGCCTTCCATGCCATAACCCTTTGCTTTATCCACAAGGTTTTCGCAGCGGTACTGCTCATTCACAGGTGTGCTCAATCCATAACCGTTATTTTCTACTATAAAAATTACTGGCAGGTCCCATACAGCGGCAGTGTTTAATGCCTCATGAAAATCGCCTTCGCTGGTACCACCATCACCACTAAAAGCAAGAGAACATTTTGCCTGGTTTTTTAATTTATAAGCCAGTGCCACACCATCTGCAATAGCTAGTTGCGGTCCAAGGTGAGATATCATACCGCATACAAAATGCTCTTTGCTGCCAAAATGAAAACTGCGCTCACGCCCTTTACTGTAGCCCTCCTTATTACCCTGCCATTGCATAAATAATTTACTTAGTGGCATGTTTCTTCCGGTAAAGACGCCCAGGTTTCTATGCAGTGGCATTATCCATTCGTCTTGCTGCATGGCTGCTGTAGCACCTACAGATATTGCTTCCTGGCCTATACCACTAAACCATTTAGATATTTTTCCCTGCCGTAAAAGCACCAGCATTTTTTCTTCTATCATACGAGGTAGCAGTATAGCTTTATACAAAGAAATAAGTTCGTCTTGCTGCATATTTTTACTTAAAAAATTCATGCGGTAAAGATAATCAGATTGCTCAATTGAAGCGCTTTTAAAACTTTTGTGAAGAAGTTTTAAATCTCTATTTTTAAATTTATATTGATGAAAAATAAGTCTTAATCCTTAAGCTTATTTGTACATAAATTAAATTTTTGAAAACCAACTTTTTTTATGGGCACAATAGTTAATTAATAATTGGTTTATTAACCAGCTTTAAATATTTTATGTTGCTCTTGTAAATATTTGTTAACGATGTAACTTTTAATTTTTGCTAACGTTTGATAGTAAAAAATGGCTTTACATTTGTTTTGTACTTTAAAACTTTACAACATGAAAAAATTACTACTTTCCTTAATGGTTGCAGCGGTTGGGTTTGCTGCAAATGCGCAGGACCTGGCTCCTGATCAAAACCCGAATTATAAAGTGAGCATGGACAAATATACGGCCACGCACACCGCACTGCAAGCCACAAACAATACTACTTTACAAAACACGTACAAGGCCTACGACTGGAGTACAGCAAAAACAGAACGAAGAACAGAACGCCGCAATGACCGCAGAGAAATGCGTTTATTTAACCGCTATAACAATTATAATAATTACGATTATAACGGCTATAACGACAATTATTATTACAACAATAACAACAATTATAACAACTATCGCCCTTACCAATATCGCAATAATAATCGCTGGAGATGGCACTGGTAAATATATTTGAACAGCTTTTATAATATCTACTTTAATTTTAAAACAAACCAACATGAAACAGTTATTTACATTAGCAATAGGAGCATTTCTTTTAATAGCTACAGGCTGCAGCCATAAAGTAACAAGAATAGACCCTTCGGAAACACCGGATATAAGCGGTACCTGGAACAATACAGATAGCAGGCTCACTGCAGAAGAAATGATAAACCAATCACTCGGCGATAAATGGCTTACCAATCACATGCAGGTCAAAGGAAAAAAGCCTGTAGTAATTGTAGGTTTTGTAAATAACAAAAGCCATGAACACATAGAAGCCGAAACTTTTATGAAAGATCTGGAGCGTTCTTTTATTGCTACAGATAAAGTAGGGCTGGTACAAAGCGGTCAAAAAAGAGAAGAGCTGCGTGCAGAAAAAGCTGACCAGCAAACAAACTCTACCACCAGCACCATGAAAAAATTTGGTTTGGAAAAAGGCGCAGATTATATTTTACAGGGGTCTATAAATTCCATTGTAGATGCTTATAAAAGAAAAAAAACCGCTACTTACCAGGTAAACCTCGAGCTTACCAATATAGAAACAAACGAAGTGGTATGGATAGGCGACAAAAAAATAGCCAAGTATGTAAAAAATTAATTACAGCGATCATTAACGGAATGGCATTGTAATTTAAATGTAAACAGAAACACAATAATTGTTTTGCTTAAGGTTAAAACTATATCTGCAGAACAATAAGAACATGGGTTTCTTAAATTTTTTACAGATGAAAAGTATATTAAAACGGGTAGGTGCAGCAGTACTGCTGGTACCCGTTCTTTTTTCCTGCGCTACTTACAATAAATCTATGGATAGTTATTACACCCACATTAGGGAACATAACTATGAGGCTGCTATGCGAAGCATAGAAAAAAATAAACTGATAAAAAAAGACAGGAATGCGCTGCTCTATAATTTAGAGATGGGTAAATTATACCGCCTGCAAAATGATCTTGTAAGCAGTAATTTTTTTTTAAACCGGGCAGATGGGATGATGGAAAATAATAAAAAAACAATCGGCGATTTTGCACTCGGGAATCTTATAAGCCCCATGCGGCAAACTTACCTTGGCGAAGACTTTGAGCAATTTATGGTGCATTATTACAAGGCTTTAAATTATACAGCACTAGGGCAAAAAGAAGATGCTGTGGTAGAGGCAAGGAGAATAACACTATCTACTAATACACAGGACGATAAATTTAAAAATAAGGACAGTCGCTATAGCAAAGATGCTTTTGCATTAAACCTGCAGGGTATGATTTATGAAAGTGCAGGCGATATTAATAATGCTTTTATTGCTTACAGAAATGCTGCTGAAATTTACTTAAAGAATAACAATAAATATTATGGTGTGCAGTTGCCTGCACAATTAAAAGCAGATGTAGTAAGAACCGCTGCTGCACTGGGTTTTACCGGCGAGCAACAGCAATACGAAAAACTATTTAATACCAGTTTTGCTCTTCAAAATAATGAGGCAGGCGAAGCAGTAATTTTTATAGAAGAGGGGCAGGCGCCTATTAAAGAAGAAAAAAATTTTTTTATTACCAGCAATAGTAATGGTATTGGCAGTTTTAACTATATAAATGAAAGTGGCACGAGCTCCGATTTTAATTTTAATTATGCTCAATATGGTATTGGTGCAGAAAAATTAAGCTCTGTAAGAGCATTAAGATTGGCGCTGCCGGTATACAGTGTGCAATATGCAAACCCGCAAAATATTTCTATAAATAATGGTGTAGATAATTACACGCCACAGCTTGCCCAAAATATGAATAGCGTAGCCGTAAATATTTTGAAAGAGCGTTTTTTTACAGAAATGGCAAATGCGCTGGCAAGGCATCTTACCAAAAAATTAGTAGAAAAAGGAACACAGGCAGCCGCAGAAAGCATTGCAAAAAGCAATGACAAAAAAACAGATACTACTGCAACAAAAGAAGAAAAAGAAAAACAGCAGCAGAAAAAAGAGGAGAAAGCAGTGATGGCAGGCGAGGTGGCTGGCTTGCTCATGAATGTAGTAAATACCATAACAGAAAAGGCTGATACCAGGAACTGGCAAAGCCTTCCCGCTTTTGTAAGCTATGTACGCATACCGCTAATGCAGGGTGAAAATATTGTCACCATTAATGTGGGTGGAAAAACACAAACCCTTAAAGTAAACAGCGGCAAGGGTTTGCAACTTATTGGTGTAGGTATAGATTAAAATTCATTTTATCATTTAATTCGATAATTTACTTCATTCAAAACCCCATTATCGGTTAAAAACTTTGACGCCAGTTGAAAAACTACTTCTTCGTTTATTAACATTGTCATTTAAAAGTGTATAGCTTATTCCTATTTTTTGCAATTGTTTAAAAATGCTTTACGGGTTGGCTGTAAATAAATAGCATATGATCATTAAAAGTAGTAATTATTAAAAATGCCAGTAACCTACAATTTGTAAAACTTCATTATTTTATAATAATGTATTAACTTTCATATTCATAAATTCATTACCAAAAATAAAAATGTTTTTTTATGATAGTGATAGCATTATATAATTTAAAAGGTGGGGTGGGCAAAACCGCCAGTTGTGTAAACTTTTCTTACCTCGCCGCCAAAGAAGGATATAAAACACTTTTATGGGATATTGACCCACAAGGCGCTACTTCTTTTTATTTTAATGCCAAACCAAAAAGCCACCCGGGCATAAAAAAACTGGTGAGTAAAGATGCAAACCTGGAGGCAGCGGTAATGGCTACGGATTATGAATTTTTAGATATTATTGCAGCCGATAATTCTGCAAAAAGTATTGATATAATGGTAGATGAAATGAGGGGTTCTAAAAACAGGCTAAAAAGTATTCTTAAACAATTTGATGGAGAATATGATTTTGTTTTTATAGACTGCCCGCCCGGTTTTTCGGCATTAAGCGAAAATATTTTTAGCGCTTCGGATATTGTGCTGATGCCTGTAATACCCACTACACTAAGTGTGCGTACCTACAATATGGTGAAAGATTATTTTAAAGAAAAGGATATAGACCCTGCAAAAATGATGTGCTTTTTTACCATGACGGATCTTAGGAAGAATATGCACCACGAAATAATGACCCAGCTTTTTAAAGACAAGCGTTTCTTTGGAAATTATATTCCTTATTTATCTGATGTAGAAAAAATGGGTATTTATAAAAAGCCAATCGAAGAATTTGCCCGCAGTGGCGATGCAGCAAAGGCTTACAGAGATTTGTGGACGGAAATAACAGAAGGGGTATTGGAGTAAAAGTAAAAGAAATATTCCTATTAAATAATAAAGAGGCTGTCTCAAAATTTTGCGACAGCCTCTTTTACAATTGTTGTGAGGTATTATTTTATGGTATAACTGCGCTTACTAATGTTCTATGCAAAATTTGTGTACCGGTAAAATCGTCTGTTAAAATACTTTCTATCTGCCCCACTCCTTTGGCAAAATAGTATTCTGCCTGCCCCGAAGGTATAGTACCAAAACCAGGAAAATCAAAAGTGCTTTGCGAATGAACATGAATAACATCCGGGTAAGCAACGTTATTAACCGTTCTGGCGGTTCCTTTAGAAACGATTGAATATACATAAGTAACGGTTAAGCCCTGCGGATTTATGATCTGGTCTGTCCAGCTACCCCCTACCACTTCGTTAGCTTTTAAAAGGGTAGTTTTTGCATAACTCAATGTATTACCATTATTACTTACAGCGTTATAAGCAATAACTGTTGTAGCGCCTGCAGTGCAATTATAAAAAGCACTATTATTACTTTCCGCAGTAAGCTTTTGATAAATGACTCCATTTATCGTACTATCTTTATTAAAATGGATGGTATAATTTACCGAAGCTACAGTAGTTGATCCTGGTGTAAGACCAGCACTTGTATCAGCATATTTATATACAGAGCCATCGCACAGTGGTATGTAAATACAATCTTTGCATTTGGAAAATATACTCCCCGTTCCACCACTTCCTGTTCCTCCATTGGTAGTTCCACCACCGGGTAGGTTGCCGTTTTCTTCGCTTAAATCCTTTTGGCAACTTACCATTAATATACCTGCTACAATAAGGCCTGCTATATGTTTAAAATATTTCATCATTTTTTTATATTGATTTGAGATATGCTAGCTATATAACAGATTTTAGCGTTAGTTATTGTTTATTATATTTACAACTTCTTTATTATTTACCAATAATTTTTTTATGAAGAGAGAAACGTTTAGCTGGTACAGCAATGCATTACAAAAAGAAATGCCCATAGTGGCTTATGGCGATTATGGATTTGCACTCTTACTGGTACCAACTGCTGCTGCGGATTATTTGGAATATGAGCGTTTTCAATTAATGGAAAGCCTTGCCCCTTTTATAAATAGTGGCAAAGTGCGCATATTTTCTGTAAACAGTATTAATGACGAAAGCTGGCTTAATAAAGAAATGGATGGTGCGCACAAAGCCATAAGGCAAAATCAGTTTAACAATTATATTTACGATGAAGTAATTCCTTTTATAAAAACAAATACTTCTCAGCAAACGCCCGTAATTACATGCGGCGCATCTTTTGGCGCATTGCACAGCATGAATCTTTTTTTAAAACGGCCAGATTTGATAGACGGTGTAATAGCCATGAGTGGCGTGTATGATCTTACAGAATATACAAAAGGCTACTGGGATGAACAGGTGTATTTTAACTCTCCGGTACACTATATACCAAAACTGGAAGATGAATGGTACCTGCAGCACATTCGCAAGAGTAACCATATACATATACTAACCGGCGGCGGCGATTATGAAGACCCTGCTGCAACTTCAAAGTTTTCTAAAATACTGCACAGTAAAGGCATACTGCACGATGCAAGTATATGGGGCCCGGAGTGGACACACGACTGGCCTACCTGGCGGGCAATGTTACCTCTCTACCTAGAAACGAAATTTTAAATCATAAGATAAAAAAAGAGATACCCGTTTTAATGGTATCCCTTTATTTTTTATAGACTAGTGGCTTACTTTATTATTTTAAGAAAAAGATGTCAGTCCATTTTCTCTGGCCGCATCATTGGAAATAACAGCACATCCTGTATGGAAACCTGTCCGGTTAAAAGCATGCAAAGTCTGTCAATACCAAAGCCAATACCACTCGTAGGCGGCATGCCATATTCCAATGCACGTAAAAAATCATGGTCAATAAACATAGCCTCATCATCGCCACGTTCCATTAGTTTTACTTGTTCTTCAAAACGTTCCCGCTGTTCTATCGGGTCATTTAATTCGCTGTAGGCATTTGCAATTTCTTTTCCGTTTATCATCAGCTCAAAACGCTCTACCAGCCCTGCTTTGCTACGGTGCTTTTTTGTGAGAGGGCTCATCTCCACCGGGTAATCGGTAATAAACGTGGGTTGTATATAATGATGCTCACATTTGCTCCCAAAAATTTCATCTATTAGTTTTCCTTTACCCCATTTTGCATCTGCATGTATTTTTAGCTGTACACAAACATTTCTTATTCCTTCTTCATCCATTTCAGATATATCGAAACTGGTATGTTCTTTTATAGCATCATACATGGTTATTCTTTTGTATGGTGCGGCAAAACTTATTTCATTTTCGCCACTTTTTACAATAGCAGTTTCATTGGTAGCAATGGCCGTTTTTTCCAGCAGTTGCTCAGTGATATCCATCATCCATTCATAATCTTTATAGGCAGTATAAAATTCCAGTACGGTAAACTCCGGGTTGTGTGTGCGGTCCATTCCTTCATTGCGAAAGTTTCTGCTAAATTCATATACCCACTCAAACCCACCAACAATAAGTCTTTTGAGGTAAAGCTCATTGGCAATACGCATATACATGGGTACATCCAATGCATTGTGATGTGTTATAAACGGGCGGGCTGCAGCACCACCGGGTATACTTTGCAATACGGGTGTGTCTACCTCCAGCGCACCATGTTCATTTAAAAAAGTACGCATGGCATTTACCATTTTCGTACGCTTTATAAAAACTTCTTTTACTGCGGGGTTCACAATAAGATCTGCGTAGCGCTGCCTGTAACGAAATTCTGTATCTGTTACTTCATCAAAAGCTTCGCCGTCTTTTTCTTTTACAATAGGCAATGGTCTAAGCGATTTTGTGAGTATGGTAAAACCGGTTACGTGTATAGAAGTTTCTCCGGTTTTTGTTGTAAACACATATCCTTTTATGCCGATGATATCACCGATATCAATTAATTTTTTCCAAACATTTTGGTACAGGCTTTTATCTTCACCAGGGCAAATATCATCCTGCCTTATGTAGAACTGGATTTTGCCTGTACTATCCTGCAGCACTGCAAAATTGGCCTTTCCCATATCTCTCACACTCATTATACGGCCAGCAATGCATACCGCTGCAAAGGCAGCTTTGTTTTCTTCTCCCTTATAATTTTCTTTTATAAATGCCGCTGTAGTATTTACTGGGTATAATGCTGCGGGGTAAGCATCTATTCCAGCTTTGGTAAGTTCTGTACGTTTTTCTCTGCGGATTATTTCCTGTTCAGATAAATGCTGATCGCTCATATTTTTTTGATTGTGTGCAAATGTAAATATTGCGGCGCAGGCAACCAACTGGTAAATAAAAACAGATCTCATTAAATAAAAAAAGATCAGTCGCAAAAACTGATCTTTTATAAATTTATGTTAACAAATTTTACTTATGGTCAAACAAATAAAATACCCCAATCTGCGCACCACGATTTGTAGATTTTACTGAACTGTTGTCGTTAATATTACTCAACCCGAGATTATACCGGGCATCTACACCAAAACCGGTTTTAGGGTCTACGTAACCCAACCCTGCACCTACGGCAAAATCTACTTTTTTAAGGTTGTTTTTTACATCTGTTTTTACATTATTAAATTCAGACTTTGCGGTTATAAGAAACCCAACCTGCGGACCGGCTTCCAGCCTAAAACCATTATCAAACATATATTGCAGCAGCACGGGTACATTAATGTAGCCCAGGTTTAATTTAACTTTATCATTTAAAAAATTATACTTTGCTCCCTGTGCGGAATATACAATCTCCGGCTGCAATGCCAATTGTTTTGTGAGGTGAATATGACCTAGCAAGCCAGCATTAAACCCAAGTTTGGTATCATATTTTGTATTGTTGTCGTTGTGCACATTGTAAATATTTAAACCGCCCTTTATACCAATGTTAGCATGTTGTGCTTTGGCTGCACCTGTAAGTAAACAGGCTGCAATTGCCATTGTAAGATAAAATTTCATAGTGTTTGTTTTTTAAAACTCGTTAAAAGAATAAATTCTATTATAATAAAAACAACAACTGTTCCACTATAAAAAAGAAATAACAACAGCCGCTTACAATAATAATTACAACGACATGAACATCGCAATCCGAGTTTATAATAATTCATTATTTATTTCTTAAATCCATTGCTTAGCCCATGCTTATCCTGTAACAGGTAGCTGGGCAAATATTAATAAATTAAAAAGAGTTGAATATTTAAAACCTTAATTGAATAATAATCCTTTTTATGCTGCAGTTAATAATCATTAAACAGATAACAAAACATACATGGAATGATTTAAAAATTATTTAAAATAAAGCTGTGGAAGTTGTTGTGCGTAATTATAAGCTAAGCCCAATAAATATTTTATTATTAGCGGGTAAAGTAATAAAGCGGTTTCTTAAGAGATAACCATTTTTTAATTTTAGAAAAATTAATATACCGGGTTATATATCGTACTTCACTTTTTATTTTCAACTATTATTTATGGATGATATAAAAGACATAGTAAACTATATTTTTTCACTCTATAATAAGTATGGAAGTAATCAATACGACGGTGAGGAAGTTACACAACTTCAACACATGTACCAGGCAGCAGAGCTTGCAGCCGCACAGGGTTTTGATGAAGAAGTTGTTCTAGCCGCTTTTCTGCATGATATAGGTCACATCTGTTTTGCAGAACAAAAAGAAAATTCTATGAATGGCTTTGGCATTGTTAACCACGAAAAAATAGGAGCCACTTTTTTACAGCTTAGTGGGTTTTCAGAAAGGTTAATCAACATGGTGCAAAACCATGTGAATGCAAAAAGATATTTAACGTTCAAAGATCCTGCTTACCACAATCAACTTAGCCTCGCCAGCAAGGAAACGCTCAAACATCAAGGAGGAATGATGACCGAAGCAGAAGCAGCATCTTTTGAGAATAATCCTTTTTATAAAACTATCATAGCATTAAGATTAATAGATGAGCAAGCCAAAGATGCGAGTAAACCAAATGCTGATGTGGAAAAGTACAAACAGCTAATGGTTGAGCATTTACAAAATCAATATTCTTAAAATAGTAATAGTAATGATACAATTAGTAGTTTTTGATATTGCAGGCACTACAGTTAAGGACAATGGTAATGTTACAGATTCTCTCCTGTATGCTTTTCAAAAATTTGGTTACAATATTCCTTCGGTTGAGGTGAGCCTTTTAATGGGTTATAAAAAAACCGAAGCCATTTCTATATTATTGAAAAAATATTATCAGGATGAACTGTTGAATAATGAAAGTTTAATAGAATCTATACATGCGCTGTTTATAGACAATATGATTCAGTTTTACGAAAATGAAGATGTACAGCCAATGCAAAACGCAGCAGCAACTTTTACAGCATTGCAAGAAGCGAATATTTTGGTAGCATTAAATACAGGATTTCCCAAGGTTGTAACAGATACAATCCTAAAAAAAATAGGCTGGCAAAATAGCGCTTTAATAAACTTTGTAATCTCCAGCGAT
>JANXXM010000115.1 GCA_025350645.1 Ferruginibacter sp. | reverse complement strand
TCCATTGCCATGTTTTATGATCTGGAAAGTCCTGTAGAGTTTGTAAAAGGCATAAAACGATTTTTATCCTCTCAGGGCGTATGGGTTTTTGAAATGAGTTACATGCCCCGTATGCTGGAGCTGGATAGTTATGATACTATATGCCACGAACACCTGGAGTTTTATAGCCTTGCAGTATTAGAAAAAATACTGGCGCTTGCCGGTATGAAAACTTTTAAAATTTCTTTTAACGATATTAACGGGGGCAGTATAAGGTGCTACGCTACACACAAAGAAAACAGAGTGCATGATACTAAAGAAAATGATGCCTTGCTCAATGAGATAAGACATAAAGAATTTGACCTGGAACTGGATACAGATAAACCTTATATAGCCTTTCAACAAAGAATAGAAGTACTAAAAGATGAACTTCATACGTTATTAATACAGTTAAAAGCAGAAGGTAAAAAAGTACATATTTATGGTGCATCCACAAAAGGCAATACCATTTTGCAATGGTGTAATATAGATCATACTTTAGTGGAATATGCTGCCGAAAGAAATGAAGATAAATACGGTGCATTTACACTGGGTACAAATATTCCTATCATTAGCGAAGCCGAAAGCCGTGCCATGAACCCGGATTATTATTTGGTGCTACCCTGGCATTTTAAAGATGAATTTGTGGTAAGAGAAAAAGAAGCATTGGAAAAAGGGACTGGGTTTATTTTTCCCGTGCCGAAGATTGAGATATTTAAAAAGTAAAATTGACTTCAACATTATATTACCATTAACTCTTAAATTTTAAAAAAATGAAACTATTTATGTTTTTCTCTGTACCTATTTTAAGCGCTGTTATATTATTATCTGCATGTCAGAAAGAATCTGTTGCTCCAAATAATAACACAGCTTGTGTAACTATTCATGACACAATTAGAATTCATGATACAATTTATATACAGCCTCCTACAAGATTGCAAATATTAACTGCTAAAGTTTGGCAATTAGATGAATTGAACAAAAACATTTCTGGTATTAACTCACGATATATCAGAAATGGTACAAACACTACAGGTACTTCATACAATCTTACCCGTTTTAAATTCGAAACAGATGGAACAGGAAGCTATATTGACGAAACAGGTGTTTCTCACACTTTAAACTGGACATTCGCAGGTACAGATCAAAAAAGTATTATTTTAAATATTGGTGCTCCAAGTGCAGGTTCTTTTGTTTGGTATACTGTAGAACTAGCAGGCAATTATCTGCACCAAACCTCTGTAAGTGGAAGCAGTAGTTTACTCTCTTCAAGATTAGTTCAAACACCATAATTTTTAATACCATTTAGTTTAAAAAAGTTAATACATATTTTTAAAAGTAGAAAGAAGTGGATAAGCTATTCATTTTTTTCTACTTTTTTATAAAGGGTAAAAGAATTAAGAAAAAACGTACATCTTTGAAAGATCAACAGAAAGGATTACACAAATTATCAAAATTTCATAATTATGAAATTGGTAGAAAGGAAATGAAATAGATTAATAAAATTATGTTGAAAGGACTTTTCATAAATAATCCAAAAGCTAAAGATAGTATTCATGCATCGGGTCTAATGGCATATGAATGTTTAAAGCTTTCTGATAGATACGATTTCGACTATATTGAGGTTGATGCTGAAAACAGACAAATTAAAAAGGAGTATGACTTTTACTTTTTTAATTATCATGATGTCACAATGAAGTGGCTCGACACTTCGACTTTAAAGAAAGATCTGGGATGTGTAATTACCATGATATTAGAAGTTTTACCCAACGATGCATTTGTAAGAACTCCGGAAAATGATTTTAGTTATTATTGTGTTCTTGACCCAACAATAACTTCAAAAGGCAATCTTTATTCTTTTCCACGTCCCTTAGAAAAGATCAGTTTTGATTTGCCCCAAATTAATAATCAAATACCTGTTATTGGTAGTTTTGGTTTTGCAACTAAAGGAAAAGGTTTCGAGCATGTTGTTGAAGCAGTTAACAAGGAATTTGATAAAGCAATCATTCGTATTAATATACCCTTTGGAGATTTTGTACCTGATTCAAAAGAATACAGTGAGTATCTTACAGAATTATGTAAGAAAACCGCAAAACCAGGTATTGAAGTAAATGTAACGCATGAATTTTTTAGCAATGAAGACTTAATAAAATGGTGTGCTTCCAATGATTTAAATTGTTTTTTATACGATAGAGATTTTCCCGGATTGGCTGCTACTACGGATCAGGCTATTATAACGGGTAAACCTTTATCCATTTCAAATAATAATACATTTAGACATATTACAAAATATTTGCCTCCTTATCCTGACTTTAGTTTAAAAGATTCATTACGAAAATCTGTTCCTTTAGTTAATAAAATGAATGAAGATTGGTCACAGGAAAAATTCATGAAAAGATTCGAATTTGTGCTGGAAGAAAATCACGTTTCAAAAAATAATGTTATTAAAGAATCATTTTATAATTTACCCTTGATAGAAAAAAAAATAAAAAATACATTAAAAGCAAGGTTTAAAAAGTATAAAAGAAAATTAAAAAGTTTTTTTATTAACAAACAAAATGTATTTTAATATTTTGAAGTCTACAAATAAAGATAAATATTTTCCTAACCTTGATGGATTTCGTACTATATCTTTTTTGGTAGTTTTTTTGGGTCATTGCCTCATTCTTTTTGATTTTGGTGAAAGGACATATATCATAAAATATTTGAGCAAAATACTGGGAAAGCCCGGTATGGGAGTACACTTTTTTTTTGTTCTAAGTGGCTATTTAATAAGTTATTTATTATTAGCTGAACATAATAAATATGGGCAAATAAATATACGGTCATTTTATATGAGAAGAATTCTTCGTATTTGGCCTGTATATTTTCTTGTAATAATTATATCTGTTTTATTATCATTAATAAATAAGCCTTTTTATAGTTTAGCGGATGCCAATTTTTTGATGATATTAACTTTTTTTACAAATTTTAATCTTGCAGGAACTGGAATTAGTTCTTTGCCAATAACAGTTCTTTGGAGTGTAGCTGTAGAAGAACAATTTTATTTAATACTTCCTCTGCTAATTGCATGTTTCACCAAAAAAGTATTTTATATTTTCCCGTTATTTATTGTTGCAGCTATTACTTTTGGATTAATCAATACAAGGAATGTTACGCTGGTAGAATTTAATACATTTAGTGTTTGTGGAAGTTTATTTTTAGGATGTATTGTTGCGTACTTAGATGTACTTCATAATTTATCCCAAATTTTTACAAATCTGAAAAAGATTTTTATCATGTTTGTGTACTTATTATTTTTCATTCTTCATATTTATAGGGATAAATTTTTTGATGTTGAAAAAAGTAATATTTTATTATATTTTATTTACTCTTTTTTCTTTGCCTTTTTTATTTTAGAACAAAACTATTGTAAAAATTCATTTTACAAAATGCGTAATTTTAAGGGTTTAACCAATGCAGGAAAATATACTTATGGTCTTTATGCGTATCATATGATCTTCATTTCAATTCTGATGATCTTCATACCCAATTATATTAATCCAAAAGGAAATTACATAATTTATTTTTCACTGTGGGCATTAGCTTTGGTAGGTTCTTATTTCTTTGCAAAAATCAGCTACATATATATGGAGAAACCATTTTTAAAACTTAAGGAAAAATTCTCATAAATATGAAAGCAATTATATATGGAGCGAATGGGCAAGATGGTTTTTATTTAATTAGTCTTTTAGCAAAAAAAAATATCGAAGTAATTGGAATAAGCAGAGAAGGGAATTTTTTAAAAAATGACATTTCTCGTTACAATGAAGTTTCCACATTAATTCAAAAAGAACAACCCGGCTTTATTTTTCACCTTGCTGCAAATTCTACCACCCGACACGATGCTTTATTTGAGAACCATCAAACCATTGCAACCGGTACTTTAAATATACTGGAGGCGGTTTACAAGTTTTCTCCTCACACAAAAGTATTCATATCTGGAAGTGGTTTACAGTTTGAAAATAATGATAATCCAATAAAAGAAAGCGATCCTTTTGTGGCAAATGATGCCTATTCCATTGCAAGAATACAAAGTGTATATGCTGCCCGGTATTATAGAACATTAGGTATAAATGTTTATGTTGGTTATTTTTTCAATCATGATAGTCCATTAAGAAGTGAAAGACACATTACAAAAATGATTAGTGAAACTGCAAAAAGGATAGCAGCAGGCAGTAAAGAAAAACTGGAAATTGGTGATATGTCTGTAATCAAAGAATGGTCTTATGCAGGAGATATTGTAGAGGGTATATGGTTATTAGTAAATCAGAACAGAATTTTTGAAGCCAATATTAGCAGTGGACTAGGCTATTCAATAAAAGAATGGGTAGAATTATGTTTTAGTTTAATTGGAAAAGATTATAAAGATTATGTAATTGAAAATCAAAATTTTATATCTTCATATAAGAAATTAATTTCTGTAAACACTTTAATTGTTTCGATTGGGTATGATCCTTCTAAAGATTTTATTCAACTAGCTAATCTAATGATGAAAACTTAAATTTATGAAGCAATTTTTACTTGTTATTTTTATTTTGTTTTCTTTTAAATCTTTTTGCCAAACAGATACTGCATTTTGGTTTGCAGCACCAGATGTTGATGAAATTGGTAATTTAGATAGGCCAATAAAATTACGAATTTCTTCTTACCAATTACCAAGTACGGTTGTTTTGACCCAACCCGCTAACCCAAGTTTTATAACCCAAACAATAAATTTAGCTCCGTACTCAACCCAATCAATTGATTTAACGCCACAAATCAATATTGTGGAGTGTAAACCAGGTAATGTAATTCAAAATAGAGGTTTAAAAATAAGCGCAACAAATCAAATTGCGGTATATTATGAAGTAAATGAAGGTGCCCCTAACCCGGAAATATTCGCTTTAAAAGGAAAAAATGCGTTAGGTACACAATTTTATATTTCGTCACAGAATATTATAGATAATAATTTTTATTCTGGGAACATTAACCCTTATTCGTCATTTAATATAGTCGCATCAGAAGACAATACCTTGGTTACAATTACCCCATCAAACGATATCACAGGTCATTCCGCCAATATTACTTTCACAATAAATTTAAATAAAGGTCAAACATATGCTGCTGAGGCAACTTCTCAATTATCAACCCAACATTTAGATGGCTCATATGTTGTTTCAACAAAACCTATCGCTATTACACTTGAAGATGATCTTTTAAATGGAGGGAGTTATTATGGCGGTAATTGCCAAGATTTAGCTGGAGACCAAACGGTTCCATTTACTTCTTTGGGAAAAGAATATATAGCTATACGAACCCAATTAAACTTTCCTTTTGACAAAGTATTTATTACAGCAACACAATCCGGTACTACAGTAAAACAGGATGGAATAGTTGTTACAACTTTAAGTGCAGGGCAAAGCACAACAATTTCTGTCTCTAATCCTTCAACATACATTGAAACTTCTTTACCTGCGTACGCATATCAACTAGCAGGAACTGGTTGCGAAATGGCATCTGCTATTTTGCCAAAAATTGATTGCTCCGGGAACAGTACCATTTCTATAAGCAGAAGTTCTCCTGAAGGATTAATAATAACTCTTCTTGTTAAAAATGGAGGGCAAAATAATTTTTTAATAAACAATATTGCTGGTGTCATAACTTCAGCCCAATTTTCCGCTGTTCCGGGAACTGCAGGGGTATGGTATTTTGCGAAAATAGATTTACCCATATCATCTTATCCAAATGGCTCAACTGTAAGAATTGATAATACATCAAATCTATTTCAGTTTGGCTTTATGCAAGGAGGGTCACAATCAGGGTTAAGTTTTGGTTATTTCAGTGATTTTAATACAATCAAACCAACAATATCTGCATCTACTACGAATCCTTGCAATGGCTCAAACCTAACATTAAGCATGCAAACAATTCCTTCCGCTTCATATAGTTGGACTGGTCCTAATGGTTATATAGCAAGTATGCAGAATCCAATTATAAATAATATTACCATTCTACATTCTGGATTTTATGTAGCAACAGTAATCGTACCGGATTGCGGAACATACAAAGATTCTGTAAATATTGTTGTATTACCAAAGCCATTTTCTACTATAAACCTGGTAATATGCCAAGGGCAAACTTACCAGGGACACAATACCACAGGCACCTTCGTTGATACTTATTTAGCTGCTAACGGCTGCGATAGTACACGGACATTAAACCTAACCGTAAAACCAAAATCATTTTTCACATTAAATCAGTCTATCTGCGAAGGCCAGAGTTTTGAGGGCAACTCAACAACGGGTGTTTATGTAAATACTTTTGTAGCTGCCAATGGTTGCGACTCTGTAAGAACATTAAATTTGACCGTAAAATCAAAATCATTTTTCACTTTAAACCAGTCTATTTGTGAAGGGCAGAGTTTTGAAGGGCATACCACAGGCGGTACTTATGTAAATACTTTTACCGCAGCAAATGGCTGCGATTCCGTAAGAACACTCAACCTTAGCATAAAACCAAAATCACTCAAAACTGTAAACGCAAGTATTTGCACTGGTGGTATTTTTGAAGGTTACAGTACTACCGGCACTTATGTAAATACGTTTATTGCGGCGAATGGTTGTGACAGTATAAGAACATTAAACCTTATCGTAAACACACCAGTATTTTCTTCTTTATCACAATCTATTTGCCAGGGCCAGTCTTATGCTGGGCATACAACATCTGGTATTTATGTAGATGTTTTTACATCGGCTCTGGGCTGCGATAGTACACGAACATTAAACCTTACCGTAAAACCAAAATCATTTTTTACTATAAATAAAACTATTTGCGAAGGAGAATCATTTCTTGGATATAGCGCAAGTGGAACGTATGTAAATACGTTTATCAATCAATTGGGTTGTGATAGTATTCGAACATTAGTGTTACAGGTGAACGAGAAAAAAAAATCTACCATTGAAAAAACAATTTGCAGAGGGGAAACTTTTGAAGGGTATACCATTGCCGGGCAATATAGCAATACTTACTTATCGGCAAATGGATGCGATAGTGTGCGTAAATTAATATTGAAAGTAAACGACCTTCCTAAACCAAATCTGGGGAAAGATACTGCTGTGTGCAGCCTATCGCCATTCATAATTAATCCTGGTTTTTTCGACGCTTATTTATGGCAGGATGGTACTACGCAAAATGCTTACATCATCCGTAATCCGGGTATCTACAACGTTTTTGTTACAAATAGCTGCGGCTCGGCAAAAGATGAAATTATCATTTCATCCAATAATTGTGAGGTGTTTTTCCCCAATGTTTTTACGCCAAACAACGATACCAAAAACGACAAATTTCGAATTCTTAACGCAGTTAATCTTACGGATTACCGTTTAATCATTTACAACCGCTGGGGCAAAAAAGTTTTTGAAACAACAGAGTATACAAAAGGCTGGGATGGAAACGTAGGTGGCAAACCAACAGATGCGGGAACTTTTGTATGGTATGCAACATTTAAAAATAGAACATTCCCCGTAGCTATGAAAGGTTCTGTAATTTTATTGCGCTAATGATAAAACTAGGATCCTTATGAAAAAAAAAATTGTAATAGTTTCCTCTGATGATATTATTTTATATCAGCCAACCATACTTAATTTATACGGGTTATTAATACAAAACTTTGATGTAACCATTATTAGTTTTGAGCCGAAATATTTGGGTAAGGCAAAAGAGGAAGAAAAAAATATCATTTATATAAAGCCAAATGCATTTAAAAA
>JANXXM010000155.1 GCA_025350645.1 Ferruginibacter sp. | reverse complement strand
GTTTACACAGCCACCACCAAAGGCTACAGCCTGCAGCCATTCTTTTTCTTTAACAACATTATTTGTAAATACATAAAAGGCAAGCGGATTTTTATGTTTTGCTATTATTGCCAGCGCATCTTCCATTTTTGTAAAAGAAATTAGGGGAAGTATTGGTCCAAATATTTCATCCTGCATTATTCCTCCATCCAGGTTTATTTCATCTATTATGGTTGGTTCTATAAAAAGGTTTTCCCTGTTGCTTTTACCACCCTGTATTATTTTTCCATCGGCAAAATATTTTATTAACCTGTCAAATTGTTTTTCGTTTATTATTTTTCCAAAATCATAGCTATTTGCAGCATCTCCTTTAAAAAATATTTCTAGAGAATTTTTTAGTTCTTCAATAAGCGCATTTTTTTGTGTGGTATGCACCAATACATAATCCGGTGCCACACAGGTTTGCCCGGCATTGGTAAATTTTGCAAATACTATTCGCCTAGCAGCTACTTTTACATCACACTCCTCTTCTACCACACAAGGGCTTTTACCACCCAGTTCCAGCGTTACCGGCACAAGGTTTTTTGCTGCATTCTGGTAAATTATTTTTCCTACCGCAGTACTGCCAGTATAAAAAATATGGTCAAAAATAAAATGGTCCATCATTTCGCCAATTACTGTTGCACCATCGCCATCCGTATATAAAATATAGTTTTCATCAAAAGTTTCTGTTATCATTTTTTTCATAACCGTATTGGTAGCCGGTGCAAATTCTGATCCTTTTAAAACCACACAATTTCCTGCGGCAATAGCACCTATAAGCGGTGCAAACAATAATTGAAAAGGATAATTCCATGGGCTTATAATAAGCACCACGCCCAATGGCTCGGGAATTATAATACTTTTTGCCGGAAAATTTATTAAGTTGGTGCCTACTTTTTGCGGTTTCATCCAGCCTGCAAGTTTTTTAATGGTTCCTTTCAATTCACTTAAAAAAAAACCATTCTCGGTAAGCCAACATTCTTCTGCACTTTTTTTAAGATCGGTGTACAATGCTGCAAATATTTCTGCTTCATATTTTACAACCACCGCCTCTAGTTTTTTTAACTGTGCCAGCCGATAATCATATTGTTTTGTTGCATTAGTCTCAAAAAATTTTCTTTGGTGCTGCAAAATATTGAGGATATTCATAAATTTTTATTTGTTTGAAGATAGCTAACTCCTGCATGTATTATTCCAATTACTAAAAATATTTTAGGCAGTTTATTACTGCTGCTTTTATCTTTGCTCTATGAATGAAACCACTATTGATGTAAAAAATATTCTTGGCTTACAATTACCTACAGACCCACGTTGGGTAAACCTTGCTGCTTTACAACTGGAAGAAATACTTACAGACCATGCTTATTGCGAACAAAAAGCAGCACTAACCGGCATTTCGCTCATTCAAAAAAATTTTGAAAAAGAATTATTGGTAGATGAACTTAGCCCTGTTGTAACCGAAGAGTGGGGGCATTTTAGAATGGTGATTGCAGAGCTTAAAAAACGTGGTTTAAAATTGGGTAAGCCTCGCAAAGATGTTTATGTAAATAAATTAATTGCTTTTCAAAAAAAAGATGGCAGCCCCGATCAGCGTTTTTTAGACAACATGCTTATAATGGCACTTATAGAAGCAAGAAGCTGCGAGCGTTTTAAACGGCTTAGCGAGGGATTAGATGATGAATATATGCGCAGCTTTTACAGAAAATTTATGGAAAGCGAAGCCGGTCATTATACTCTTTTTATAAACCTGGCAGAGCATTATATTGAAAAAAAAATAGTACGCAACCGCTGGGCGCAATGGCTTGCTTATGAAAAAGAATTAATGACCAGCGAAGAAATAAGAGGCGATAGAATTCATTAAATTACTTTAAACGCCATAAAAATCTTGCACATAAAGGAATATAAACTGTTCCGTCATCGTTGTATTCATAATGTGGCCCAAGACCATATCCACGTTGCGGTTCAAAATAACTTTCATAACCTTCAGGCACATTTTTTCTTTTAATTACCCTGTGTTTTGCACCAATACCCAGCGTTAAATCCATAGAAATATGCTTCTTTTTAGATAATGTTATTTGCATTCCTATAACCACTGAACCACCAATTAAAAACTGTGTCTCTTTAAAACCTGAAAAAAAGCTGGTATCTGCAAGTGCTGTATTTATAAATTTTTTTTGGGAGGTATTTATAAAACCATATTCTTTGATTCTTAACTCTGGCGCAATAAAAAAATTTTCTTCATCACCCGTAAAATAACGAGGCTGCAAAATATACCGGAAGCCTTTTACATTTGCCCAAGGAGTGGGTAAATAGGAATTTGCAAAAATAAAAGATGCTTCTGTCCACAACTCCAGCCTTTCGTTAAACCTATACGAAACGCAGGGACCGATGGATAAATGAGGTTCTGCCAGTGCAAGCGGGTTTACGCCAACACGCCAATAGTTGAATTTATTTTTTTGAGCGTATACAAAAAGTGTTGTTGATACCAGAAAAAAGAAAAGCAGTATGTTTTTTGGCATTGGTATTTATTTTAATATTCACACATTATAATTACTTATAGTTAGAGTCGGAAAAAAGCTATTTCCTCATCAAAATTTATGTAAGGAAATTTATTTTGTAGTATAGTAATACGGAGTGTATTTAGAGTAATAAATTTTTTATGCGCTTCGGATAATGGATTAAAAGCTTTGTGCGCCTTTGCAGCATTTATCTCATTTATTTCTTTCATTATTAATTGCGATGCTTCGTCAATAACTGCTGGTACAAATTTTTCCCATACATAATTAGTAGCTGCATAGTTTGGATGAACCATATCTTCTGCAAAAAAACGGTAATCCCGCAAGTCATCAATTATTAATTCATAAGCAGGAAAATAAAATATATCCTTATCATTTGTAAGTGCATGTACAGCTTGTATGAGTGCGGCTTTGCTGAGATTATTTTCTATAAAACCTTCCCGTAAATGGCGCACCGGACTTATGGTGTAAATAAATTTTACCGATGGATTTATTTGCTTTACAACAGTTTCCATTTTTTGTAAAACAAATTTAATTTCATCTGCTTCGGTTAATCGCCTATTAAATTTATCCGTTGGTATTTTATGGCAATTGGCAGCTACATTTTTATAATTTTCTCCTGCATTTATATCCTTCCATTCGTATACAAATGCAGAACCAAGTGTAAGTAAAATCCAATCCGCATTTTTGATAAAATTTATCGCCGATTGTTGTTCATCATTTATTTTTTTAATTGTACCTGCTTTATCAATATCTGAAAAACGAGTGTGGTGTTCTATGCTTGCCCATAATTCATTGTAGTAAAATAATTCATCATCGGTATATAATTTTTCGCTTGCATAGCTCATTATTGCTTTTGCAATACTTATTGGATTAAACAAAATACCATTAGGATTTTCTAATACATTAAACTTGTGCGCAGCAAGTTTCTTCCCCATTTGTTCGGTAAAGCAAGAACCCACCAACAATAATTTATCAGTGTGCTTTATTTTTGTTGAGAAAGTTTTGGGTGTAAATTCAGAACGAAATTGCATGGGTTAAGGTTCAAAGTTTAAAGTTTGACAAATTTTGATTAGTTGATTGATTGATTTTAGTTTGCAATAAAATGCACAGCATTTTCTTCCCGCCTTACATTTAATAATTCTTCACAAACTTTAATATTTTGGTTAAACGCTCTACCGTTTTGTTGGCAAAAAATAATGGCTACACAAATATTTCATTTGCCAATAAAACACATTCTTGTAAAGCAACTTTATCAATATTTAATTTATATCCTTTTCTTTCAAAAAAATTAATCATTACTTCTGTATCCATATTGCCTACCAAATCATTTCCTGCCATTGGGCAACCACCAATTCCTTTAAGTGCCGAGTCAAACCTTGTACAACCTGCATTTAACGCAGCTTCTATTTTTGCTTCTCTATCAGCGATAGAAGAATGTAAATGAACACCTATTACAACATCAGCAAATTGCGGAATAATAATTTTCATTAAACTACCCACTTCATCTGCGGTAGCTAAACCTACTGTATCTGCTATAGAAATAATTTTTACACCCAAATCGACTATTTGTTTTGTTCTGGCTAAAACAATTTCATCATTGTATTTATCATTATAAGGGTTTCCAAAACCCATAGAAATATAAACCACCAAATCTTTATTATTTTTTAAACATAGTTCTTGAATTGCTTCTACTCTTTTTAATGATTCATCAACAGATGAATTTGTATTGCGCTGCTGAAAAGTTTCTGAAATTGAAAATGGAAAACCGAGATAAGAAATTTGATCGTAAGAAACAGCTTCCGCTGCACCCCTTTCATTCGCAATGATGGCCAGAAATTTAGTATTTGTATTTCCTAATTCCAAATTGTTAATTACCTCATTAGTATCTGCCATTTGGGGTATTGCCTTCGGTGAAACAAAACTGCCAAAATCTAGTGTATTAAAACCACATTTTAATAATGCATTTAGATATTGTATCTTTTTTGCAGTTGGTATATAATGCGGCCAACCTTGCATAGCATCTCTTGGACATTCGATGAGAGACAAAGCAGCCTCCCCAAATCTCTTCAGTGTGGGGGCTTGTAAAGCCTGAGATTTATTAATATCGTTTAAATTATTTGGAATAGGAGTTTGCATTTTATAAAAACTATAAAGTGTTGGAAACTTTATTCCCTCCTCGGGAGAGGTTGGGGTTGGCCGTTCTCTGCTTCACCGTCTCATACAAAATAATCCCTGTTGCTACACTCACATTTAACGAATCAAAATCGCCCGTCATTGGTATACTAAATTTTTCGTCGCATACTTTCATTAAAGCCGGATAAATTCCTTTTTCTTCTGCACCCATAACTATGGCAGCAGGTTCTGTAAAATTACATTGATATGATTTTGTGGTGGCATCCATTACACTTGCAAAAACTTTAATTCCGTTCAAATGCAAATCATCTACAGCTTTTATTAAGCTATTTACACGGCATATAGCAATATTTTCCAATGCACCTGCCGATGTGAGAATGGCATCTTCATTTAAAGCACCCACACCTTTATCGGGAATAATAATGGCATGTACGCCAAAACAATAAGCACTTCTTGCAATTGCGCCAATGTTTCTAATATCTGTAACGCCATCCAATATAATAAACAATGGTACTTCGCCATTTTCCACTACGAAAGAAATTACATCCTGTAAATCCTGATACTGTATTTTAGAAATTTGGGCAATGCAACCTTCGTGGTTGCTCACATTAAAGTTGTTCAGTTTTTCTACAGGCACTTTGTTTATTGGCACCATATAACGCTCTGCCAACAATCTTATTTCGTCAATTGTTTCGCCATGCACTGCAGTTTGCATGTAAATGCGGTCTAGTTGTTTTCCTTCTTTCATGGCCGCTATAATAGCCGTTCTTCCTATAACAACGGTATTTTTTTTCGGTCGCTTATGCTGATGTCTAAAATCTTTCACTTTGTAAATTTATGATTAATATATGTAGCAAAAATGCCGACAAGCCGATAAGTCGTTTAAACGACTTTTCGCCTTACCGGCAAATTTATTCTCATCGCTGAAAATTATTATTTTATTCCGAATACCTTTTTTACTTCTTTTACTGCATCCAATTTCTCCCAAGTAAATAATTCTACTTTCTTTTTAACTATAACGCCAGATGGTGATGTAAATATTTTTTCAACCTTCTCCGGTGTGCGACCCATGTGCCCGTAAGCAGCAGTTTCGCTATAGATAGGATTACGCAGTTTTAAACGCTGCTCAATAAAATAAGGGCGCATATCAAAGCATTGCATCTTCATTATTTCTTTTGCAATTTGCCCGTCAGTTAAATTTACTTTGGCAGTACCATAAGTTACTACATTTATACTGGTAGGTTGCGCTACACCAATTGCATAACTCACCTGTACCAATACTTCATCGCAAAGCCCCGCTGCTACTAAGTTTTTTGCAATATGCCTTGTTGCATAAGCTGCACTTCTGTCAACCTTGCTAGGATCTTTTCCACTAAATGCTCCACCACCGTGTGCACCTTTTCCACCATAAGTATCCACTATAATTTTACGACCTGTAAGCCCGGTATCTCCATGTGGCCCACCAATTACAAACTTACCAGTTGGGTTTATGTGGTATTTAATTTTATTAGTAAATAAATGATCGTATTTAGGATACAATGCTTTTACCCTCGGTATAACAATGTTTACAATATCTTTTTTAATTTTTGCAAGCATTGCATCATCTTTTCCAAAATCATCATGCTGTGTAGATACAACTATTGCTTCAATTCTTATAGGCTGGTTATTATCATCATATTCTAAGGTAACCTGGCTTTTTGCATCGGGTCTTAAATATTTTATAGTAGTATTTTCTCTGCGTACTGCCGCAAGTTCTTTTAAAATATCGTGTGATAATGCCAAGGCAAGCGGCATGTAATTATCAGTTTCGTTGGTTGCATATCCAAACATCATTCCCTGGTCACCGGCACCCTGTTCTTCTTTTTTCTTTCTATCAACACCCTGATTTATATCCTGAGATTGCTCATGTATAGCAGAAATAATACCGCATGAATTTGCCTCAAACATATACTCACTTTTGGTATAGCCTATTTTACGGATAACACCTCTTGCTATTTCCTGTACATCGAGGTAAGCTTTACTTTTAACTTCTCCTGCCAGTACAACCTGCCCTGTAGTTACCAATGTTTCGCAGGCTACTTTACTGGTTGGGTCAAAAGCTAAAAAATTATCTATAAGTGCATCACTAATTTGGTCAGCTACTTTGTCTGGGTGTCCTTCACTTACGGACTCCGATGTAAATAAATATGGCATTTTTATTTTTTTTAAGATTGCAAAGATAAGGGTGAAGTATTAAAATAAAAGCCCTTTTAAAATGTAAAGGGCTTTTAAAATATATTAAAAAACAGGATTTATATTTTTGAATAAATCACTACTAATTTCATTTTGTGATTTGTATTGCTACCACTTCCTAATCGCACCCTGCCCAATCCAAGGGAATTATAAAATGGCAATACAGATGTTCTCACATTAAAACCATTTAGTCCTGTAGGATTATATTGCGGGTAAATATTATAGTATGGTGCAAATAATCTTAACTGATAACTAATATCTCTTTTGGTAACAATCTGCTGTACATACCGGGTAATATTTATTTCATACCGTGTAAAGTTTTCTGTTCCATTAGTTCTACCCAAAGCTATGCCACCAAAATGAACAGGATCTACATTTGAGTAAGGATAATAATTTACAACAGCGTCGGGTGTGTAAAAGCTGTTTGGGTTTAGATCATGATAAATGGGTTTATATTTATTAACCCCATCTACCAAATCCAGATACATATAGGGCGGCGGAGTAAGATTTGAGTTATCGCCAGCAAAAGCATCCTGCTCTGCAATAATATAAGCCCGGTGTATAACCCTGTTCGTCATATCTTGCAAGCCCTGCACCTGAAGATTTACGTAAGTACCAGGCGAGGTTTGCACATACACATTGTTGGTATTAGTAACTGCACTTTCAACCTGCGATCCTGTATAATCTCTTTTTAAATAATTACCTGTTGAGGAGGCTTTGCCAGTTAAAGTAGGAAACACATAAGTTTGAAAACTCTGTACCAATGTGTCTTTTATACCATTCTTAGATTTTCTATAATGAAATTCTAATCTTGTTTTTGCTTCACCAAGGTTTACATACATCAATCTTTTGCCTCCGGTACCAGCTCTTACTTTTATGGCAAAACCATTTAATTCATTTCTAAAAAGAGAATCATTATTAAACGCTTTATTTACTACCGAAGATGAACTATCGGATTCGAATAAAGTTTTGGCAAAATTATAATCCAGTTTAATTCTTATTTGATTGGTGGCAGAATCTTTAAAACTTCCCCTCCCAAAATTTACCTGCTGTGCAGCTATTGCCGGAGATGAAACTGAGCTTCCTACCAAAGTATTTATGGAACTGCCGCTGAGCAAGAATCTATTATTTCTAATAGTGTCAGTCATATCCCTGAAAGTATTATCCGTTATTTTATATATTTCAAAAGTTTCTGTACCTGCTATTGCGGTAGTATCGCCCCAGGCACCTTTGTAGGATAAACATACAAAGGCACTATCCAGCCCCACGGCAGGTATACCTTTTACAGTATCACCAGCATTACCAAAATAAAAAGGATAAAAAGTAGGTTTTAACTGCACATAAATTGCAGATGCAGTACTACCAAATAAGGGATCGTTTGTAATGTTTCCTATTACATGATTATCATTTTTGCCTATTAGAAAAGAATCCTGACCCGTATTAAATTGTGTAGCAACAATAGATAAAGTGGTATCAAAAGTATTTACGTTATCAACAGTAATAAGATCGCTGGCAAGTGTGGTAGTATCCAATTTTGTACAGGCACTTACTGTAATAATTACAATGAAGAAAGCTACTATAGCTGTGGGTAAAAATCTTTTTTGCAAAATGATAATAATTTTAGAAAGTAATGGCTATTTTTTACTTGGCAAGGTCGGTATACAATTGTAAATAGTCTGTTAAATCACTCTCTTCGTTATACTTCAGTATTTTTTTACCTTTCACTTTTGCAAATTCTTCTATGAGTTTTTTATCTGCTTTTGGCGAGGAAAAGGTTATGGCATCTGCATAAGTAGCAGCACCACGAAACATAGCTATATTATTAAGGTCTTTATATGGATCCAATTCTTTTTTGGTTACGTTATCATTTATCGAAGACAATTTTAAAAAATCTGCACCCAGTTTTTCTTTAAAGGTAGTTTCACCAATAGTGTACACAATTTTGCAATGACTAAATACAGGTTCTTTTTTATATGCTGCACGTATGAACATGGGTATAAGGCCCGCCATCCAGCCGCTGCAATGAATAATATCCGGAGGCCAGCCAAATTTCTTTACTGTTTCTAGTGCGCCTTTGCAAAAAAGTACAGATCGTAATCCATTATCATCAAAAAATTTACCGGTATCATCGGCATATAACCACTTACGTTTAAAAAAATCTTCGTTATCTAAAAAATAAACCTGTAGTCTCGCATTGGGTAATGAGGCTACTTTTATTACCAGGGGGTAATCATCATTATCTATAGAAACATTTATACCGGAAAGCCTTACCACTTCGTGCAGCCTGTGCCTGCGCTCATTTATAGTACCAAACTTTGGCATGATACACCTTACTTCCATGTTGTTATCGTTGGACATAACGGCTAACTTATTTATTAATTCCGCTGCGGAACTTGTCTCCACATAAGGCGACATTTCGTTTGCAATGAATAAAATTCTTTTCTTTGTAGACATACTTTACTAAGTTAGATGTAGCAACGATAATTTTTTGAAATGGCTGCAAAAGTAACAAAAATTATTGAATATATAGCATTTATAAGCATTTGAGGCGTAAAAATTGTAACAATGATCATCAAAAAAAAGATAAAAGACCTCCAGGAAACAGTTAATGGTTTTAAAAAAAATAAAAAAAGTGTTGGGTTTGTTCCTACAATGGGAGCATTACATAATGGCCACCTTTTTCTTATAAACACCTGCAAGAGAGAGAACGATATTTGTATCTGCAGCATTTTTATAAACCCCGCACAGTTTAATAACAAAACAGATTTTGACAAATATCCAAAAACGATAGAAAATGATATTGCCCTGCTCGAAGGGGCTGGATGTGATATTTTATTTTTGCCAGATACGGCAGAAATGTATGCTGAAAATGAGCAATTGCTGCACTATAATCTGGGGTTTATAGAAACGATACTAGAAGGACAATACCGTCCGGGTCATTTTCAGGGAATATGTATCATTGTAGATAAACTGCTGGCTGCGGTTTTACCACGTTTACTCTACCTTGGCAGAAAAGACTATCAGCAGTGCATGGTTATTCAAAAAATGATGGATCTTAAGAAGTATGAAATACAACTGCACATTTGTGATACTGTAAGAGAACCGGACGGCCTTGCTATGAGCAGCAGAAATATGCGGCTCAATACTGAGGAAAGAAAACAGGCAGTAAGCATTATTATTTCATTAAAAAACATTCAACAAACGCTTGCAGCAGTAAATATAGAAGTGGCAAAAAAAGAAGCTATACATTACCTGCAGCAAAAAGGTTTTAAAGTAGATTATGTAGAAATTGCAGATACCATTACATTGCAACCTGTTATACATTGGGATGGGAAACAGCCGTTGATAGCATTAGTAGCTGCATATATAAATGAAGTGCGCTTAATAGATAATATTGCTTTGTAACATCATGAAAAAAAAATTACTCCGTTATTTACAATACATCATTTTTTTGGGTGGCGGGCTGGTACTGGTATGGTGGCAGCTAAGGGTGATGACTCCGGAAGAAAGAGTAGAATTTGATCTTGCATTTTCCCATGCGAATTATACACTCATAATACCGGTGGTGTTTATGTGTATCGCCAGCCATATTGTGCGCTCCATGCGCTGGAAATTATTAATGGAACCATTGAGGTATAAACCTGCACTTAAAAATGTATTTGCTGTAACTATGGTTGGATATCTTGCAAACTCCGCTATACCAAGGCTGGGCGAAATTTTAAAATGTACACTGCTTGCCCGTTACGAAAAATTAAAGGCAGACAAACTTATTGGTACTATAATTATTGAAAGGGCTTTTGATCTGTTATGCTATATCATTTTTATTTTGATAACAGTCATTATACAGATAGATGTAATTGGCGCCAAAGTAAAAACTATGCTTGCAGGTCTTTCGCCGCAAGGCACTATGCCGCTTTGGGGGAAGCTGATGATTTTTGCGGCGGTAATTTTTATAATACTGTACCTCATTAAAATACTGGTAGCCGCATACCCGACCAATAAAATTATTTTTGCTGTAAAAAACTTTTTTAAAGGTATAGGTCAGGGTATTATTGTAATAAAAAACTTAAAAAAGAGAAAGCTTTTTTTGTTGTTTACCTTCTTTATCTGGTGTATGTATTTGCTGCAGATTTATACCGGCTTTAGTGCCATGGATGGCACACAACACCTGAGCATCAAAGCAGCATGCTCGGTATTATCCCTGGCTACGCTTGCTATGATTGTAACACCGGGCGGCATTGGCTCCTTCCCTATTTTTGTGATGGAAACTTTACTTATTTATAATATTCCTACACCGCAGGGCAAAGCATTTGGCTGGCTAATATGGGGCGTGAGCACGGGAATCATTATTGTAGCAGGCCTCATATCATTGATACTTTTACCCTACATCAACAAAAATAAAAATGAAAACCACCCAGGCAGCAGCACAGAAATTAATGAGTAGACCGGCTTTATTAAAAATGATAAAAATCTGGCAAATGCTGGATAAAAAAGTAGTGCTTACAAATGGTGTATTTGATATATTACACGAAGGTCATATTGCCTCATTAAATGAAGCGGCATCGCATGGCGATATTCTTATTGTAGCCCTAAATAATGATGCCTCCGTAAAAAGATTAAAGGGAGAAGGAAGACCCGTGAATAACGAAGCAGCAAGAGCACTCCTGCTGGCCAGTCTTTTAATGACGGATGCTGTTATTTTATTTGAAGAAGATACTCCTCTCCATCTTATAAATGAGGTGATGCCTGCTGTACTAGTAAAAGGAGGAGATTACACGGTGGAACAAATAGCTGGCGCAAAAGAAGTATTGGCAGCAGGCGGTAAAGTAGTATTGGCAAATATGGTAGAAGGAATATCCACTACCAAAATACTGGCTGCTGGCAAAGCTTTACAATAATTTATCGTTACGTAAATAATATTTAATACGCCAGGCTTGCTTCCATTTGAAAGACTGCATAATTTTACTTTCTAAAAAAATATTTGGTGCAAAAAAAAACTATTGTAAGAGATATAAGCTGGCTATCATTTAACAACAGGGTATTACAGGAAGCTGCTGACCCTACCGTTCCGCTAAAAGAAAGAATTCGTTTTTTGGGTATTTTTTCTAATAACCTGGATGAGTTTTTCAGGGTACGTGTTGCTACTTTAAAAAGAATGATAGAAGTGGGTGATAAAGCCAACATGCACCTGGAAGCATCGCCGGGTATGATTTTGGAAGAAATACAGGAAATGGTAGTAGAGCAACAAAAAGAATTTAACAGAATATGGAATGAGATATTAAAAGAACTAAAAAGGGAAAAAATATTTTTAATTAATGAAAGGGAACT
>JANXXM010000134.1 GCA_025350645.1 Ferruginibacter sp. | reverse complement strand
AACTCCTTTTATCGTTTAGCATCAACCATATTGCTCATAGGTTGCTCCTCAGCAGAGCCTACTATTCTTTTGATTGATTATGCAAAATTTCAAAACAAAAATGATAAAATCACCAACCATTTTTGACTACATTACCTATTTCTTTTTGCGCAATTTTATTTTGTAAATACAGGCTGGCTTTTTCTGCTGCTTTATAAAATCGTTCAAAACTTATGGGTTTTAATAAATAATCTACCACATTGTGTTCATAACCCTCCAGTGCAAACTCACTGTATGCCGTAGTAAGTATAACAGGTATTTTATTTTGTAAAATTTTTATGATCTGCATGCCCGTAAGCTCGGGCATTTGTATATCCATAAATACCAGTTGCACTTTATGCTGCTGCAAGTAATGAAGAGCAGCAAGGGCTTCGTTGGTTTCAAATACTAATTCTAAAAAAGGTATTTTTTTTATATGCTCTATAATAAGCGATAATGCCCATGGTTCATCATCTACGGCAATACAGGTAATTTTTTCCATACTCATTTTATAATGCTATGGTAAGTAAAGTGGTAAACATAAATTCCGTATTTTTTATAAGCAGTGTGTGTTTATCTGGGTATAAAAGCTCCAATCTTTTTTGTACATTTTGAAGTCCTATTCCGTTGCTACCATCTTTTATGCCCGGGTTTATATAATTACTAGTTTTAAAAGTAAGCATCTTATTTTGTACCGTAAGCTCCATAATAAATGGCTGTTCTGCCTTGCTGGTAACACCATGTTTAAAACCATTTTCTACAAAAGCTATAAGCAGGAGAGGAACAATGTACAAACCATCCGTTTGCCCTGTAATGCTGAGCTGTACAGTGTTTGCTGTTTTTATCCTTATCGTTTGCAACTCAATAAAATTATGGATATATTCAATTTCTTTAGTGAGTGAAATATAATCCACATCGCTTTCGGTCATTACATAACGCATAATATTGCTTAGTTTTTCTATAGCCGGCAGTGCCTGCGCCGACTGCTGCGACACCATGGCATAAATATTATTCATGGTATTAAAAATAAAATGCGGATTTACCTGGTTACGCAAAAAAGAAACTTCTGCCTGTTTTTTTTGCTGTGCTAAAATGGCATTGACCTTATCGCTTTCTATTAAATGTTTTATAGTCCAGAAAACAGTACTCATGGTGAGTATACCGGTGCAAATGAAAAAGTTATCTGAAATATAATAGGTAATGGTTGTACCATCACTATAATTTTTCATACCGAACCATTTCATAAAAAGTACTTCTTCAAAGGTATGACGCAATAATATAAATGCTGCTACAAGCAATAGCCACGATAACCCCAGTTTTATATACTTTTTTTGTTTGAAAAAAGCAGGCATAATTAGCAAATAATTTATGTAAAAACTGCCTGCGAAAAATATGTAGGAGGATAGGGCAAATGGACCTATGATACGCTGTATCGTAAAATGAAAGTTTGGATTAAACAATGCCCTGCTCACTTCATCCCACCCAAAAAGATAAAAAAAGTATAACAGGTGAAGTAGTATTACATGTGCTTTTTTCATAAAACTTTATTGAAGATATAAACATAATTGCATTTGCTTTATTACCGGTTTTATTTATACAAATAAGGCTAAATAAAAGATGAACTCTAGAAAATCATCTGCCAACAGCTAATGAGTATATTAAATTGTTTATAGCAGAAATAGTCTTGTTGGTAGAAAAAATATAAAAAAGAAAATGATTTTTTACAATTTTGAATTACAAAACAACTACATGAAAAAATTAATAACCACCTGCATAGCACTAGTTTTGTTACAAACAATATTTAGCCAGGTAAAAGTAACAGGCACAGTAAAAACTGCCGATCAAAAGCCTGTGCGCTTTGCAAGCATCAGCATAAGTGATAGTAATAAAAAAATAATTGCTACTACTGTAACAGATGTACAAGGTTTTTTTGAAATAAAAAATTTAAAGGCAGGTAAAAATTTGCTGCGTATTACCAGTACTGGGTTTGAAAACTACGAGCAGGAGCTTGCACAGGCACATAGTTTATCAACTATACAAACCGTTGTCATCGTATTAAAAAATGTCACTGGCAACCTGCAGAATGTAACCGTAACCAGTAAGAAAAAATTTATAGAAGTACGGGCAGACAGAACAATATTAAATATTGAACAAAACATAATGGCCAGTGGCAGCAGTGTTTTTGAGATGATAAAAAAAGGACCGGCTGTGAGTGCAGATAAAGATGACAACCTGAAACTGAAAGGTGCTATTGCAAAAATTTATATTGACGGCAAGCCCTCAAACCTAAGCGGGCAGGCACTTACAGACTATCTAAAAAACTTGCCGGCAGATGCGGTCAGCAGGATAGAAATTATAGCCAGCCCTAACAGTAGTTTTGATGCAGAAGGAAGCGCAGGAATAATAAATATTAAACTTAAAAAAAGTACAGCACAAGGATTAAATGGAAGTGCAAATATGGGTACTGGCAGGGGAAGATACGGCAAGGTTAATGGCGGTATAAATATGAATTTTAGAGAAGGCAAATGGAATGTATTTACAAACCTGAGCGGTGGTATTTATAAAAGTTTTAATGAGCTTATATTAAACAATATTGCTGTAACCAGCATGGGCACATTGTACCAGGATAGGTTTAATTTTTGGAACCCGCTTACAAGATCTGGTAATGGAAAGTTTGGTATAGATTACAGTGTTTCTAAAAAAACAACTATTGGTATTTTGATAAACCAAAGCGGATCTTCTTCCTCAGAGCCGGTTATTAACAAAACTACTTTTAGCAATGGCAGCAGGCAGGTAACTTCATTTGTAAATACTACAAAAACCGATGATAAAAAAGACAATAATGCCACCTACAACATTAACCTGAAAACCTTATTGGATAGCCTCGGCAGCGAATTAAATATAGATGCAGACGTTGCAACATACGCCGCCAGTGGCACAGATATAAACACGAATTATTATACAGATTTAAATAACCAGCCACTAAGAACTGCGTATATTTTTAGAAATAATACGCCTGCAAAAGTGAATATTTTTAGCAGTAAAATAGATTATAGCAAACAACTAAATGAGAAAACAAAAATAGAGTTTGGTGCCAAGGTAAGCCATGTAAATACTGATAATAATTTGATTGCAGACTCGCTGAATATTATTACCAGCAAATGGCTCACAGATTACAACAGGAATAACCAGTTTATTTACACAGAAAATATACAGGCATTGTATGGCAATATTAATTTTAGTAAAAAGAAATGGGAGTTTCAGGTAGGGTTGCGTGCAGAAAATACAAGCTATACTGCCAATTCCATCACCAACAAAACTATTGACAAAAAGAATTACCTCAGTTTATTTCCTAGTGTGTTTACCACTTATAAATTTAACGATAACCATCAGTTCAATTTCAATTTTACGAGGCGTATTAGCAGGCCATCATATAGTAGTTTAAATCCTTTTTTAAATTATGTAGATCCCTTTACGATATTTGCCGGAAACCCTTACCTGCAGCCTGCTTTCAATTATAATTTTGAAATAAAACACAGCTACAAAAGCTGGTTGTTCAGCAGCCTAAGTTACCGCTACCAAACTAATATGAGTGATAATGTAATTACGCAAAATGAAGATAAAACCATCTCTACCTCACAAGATAAAAATGTGGGTGTAAACCATTTTTTAAATGCAGATATAACTGCTGTAATACCCATTACCAAATGGTGGAATACAGAAAATAATTTTGGTGCAAATGCAGAGCGAGCCATTAGCACTTACCCAGGCTATACTTATAAAACAAACAATATAAATGGTTACTTTAGTAGCGATCATACTTTTACATTACCCAAAAATTATCGTCTACAGGCGGGTATGTACTACTCTACGCCAAGTGTGAGTGGTTTTCGAAAACAGAGAAGCAGTTATGGCGGCAATATAGGTGTGCAAAAACAATTGTTTGAGAAAAAGGCCACCATAAAATTTACCATAAATAATATTGGTATTAATGCCTACCGTGCCTATGTAAAAAATGATAACCTTAATCTTTACTGGCAAAATAAGTGGGAGGGTCCAAGGTTTGGAATAAGTTTTAGTTATCGCTTTGGCAAAGCAAGTGTGAAAGCAAGCAGGCAAAGAAAAACTGCCAGTGCAGAAGAGAGTGGGAGAGCGGGATTTTAAAAAAACAGGAAGAATTATTTAAAAGCCTTACATGCATTAAATTAGCAGGTGAGGCTTTTTATTATTTATGATAATAATAATGTTGGGTTGCCATACATTTTTAAAAATTGTTAACGATATTTAAATGATGACTTAATAACATAAAAACAGTTTAATATTACGTGTAATAATTTTTATGTAATAATTGCCTGAAAAAATAAATTGCGCTGTTGAAAACAACAAAAATAAATATCGTTTTATGTTTGGGTGTGCTGGCTATTACCGGCATATTGGTGGTGCAGTTATTTTTAATGAAAGAGGCTTTTAGCAATGAGGAGCAAAAGTTTAATCAAAAGGTAAATGTGGCTTTGCTTGAAGTGGTAAAGCAACTCTATGGTGGCGAAGTTGAAAAAATACCGCAGCAAAGTTTAATAAACAAAATATCTGATGATTATTATCTCATAAATGTAAACAGAGCTTTTGAAATGCAGGTATTGGAATTTTACCTGGTAAATGAATTTAAAAAAATAAATATTACTACTGATTTTGAGTACGCTATTTACCAGTGCGAAACAGAAAAAATGCTTTATGGAAATTATATTTCTTATAGCAATAAGCCTTTAAAAGCCGGAAAATCTTATTTTCCTAAATACAACAACTTGGTATATTATTTTGCGGTTCGGTTTCCAGATAAATCGGCTTATTTTTTTTCTAATTTAAAATTATGGATTTTATTAAGTGTTATACTTTTTTTGATATTGATCATTTATGTTTACTCCATTTTTATTATTTTGCGGCAAAAAAAATATGCAGATCTGCAGCGTGACTTTATAAATAATATGACGCACGAATTTAAAACGCCTTTATCATCTATACTAATTGCATCTAACTATTTAATAAAACAACCGCAGATAGAAACAGACGAAAAACTGGAAAAATATACAGGTATAATTATAGACCAAAGTAATAAATTAAACAATCACATAGAGCGTATACTCGGTTTGGCAAAAGCAGATGCAATGCCAGTTTTGCTTGATAAAACAGCAATGGATGCGCTGATGATTATTAACAATACAATAGAAAATATTAAACTAAAATATCCGGCTTTGCAGATTGATATAGCAACTGATAGCAATCCTTTTTTTATAAAAGCAGATGTCTTTCATTTTGCCAATGTGGTTTATAACCTTATTGATAATTCTATAAAATACAGTAACCAGAATCCGAAAATTCACATTAGGTTATGCTGCAATAATACTATTTCTACCATTCAGTTTATAGATAATGGTTTGGGAATAGCACCCAAAAACCAGCAGTATGTTTTTGATAAATTCTATAGAGAAAAAAATAGCAAGAGTAATGAAACAAATGGTTTTGGACTGGGGTTATATTATGTAAAAAAAATTTGTTTATTGCATCACTGGAAAATAAAACTGGAAAGCAAAATAAATATCGGTACAACTATAAGCATTATTATTAAAAATGAAACAGTTTAAAATTTTATACGCCGAAGATGATGCAGCACTGGCATTTCTTACCAAAGATAACCTGGAGCTAAAGCAATATAAGGTAAGTCATTTTACAAACGGACAGGATTGCCTTAAGGCATTTAATAAAGAATATTTTGATATTTGTATACTGGATATTATGCTTCCTAAAATGGATGGTTTTGAACTGGCCACGGCTATCCGAAAAAAAAATGCAGATATTCCTATAATTTTTTTATCTGCAAAAACATTAAATGAAGATAAAATAAAGGGGCTGCGGCTGGGGGCAGATGATTATCTCGTAAAACCTTTTAGTATAGAAGAGCTTATCCTTAAAATAAATATTTTTTTGAAACGTTCTAACAAAATAACTGCATCAAATAATAATTTTTACGAGATCGGATCCATTAAGTTTGACTCAGAAAATTATCTCATTATAAAACAGGAGGAGAAGATTAGCCTTACTCAGAGAGAAGCTGACCTGCTGAAACTTTTTATAGAAAATAAAAATATTGTATTAAAAAGAGAGAAAATATTAACCGCTCTTTGGGGTTCCAACGATTATTTTTTGGGAAGAAGTTTGGATGTTTTCGTTTCCCGTCTGAGAAAAATATTTGCTGCTGAAGCCAGCATCAGCTTCGATAATGTGCATGGTATTGGCTTTAAGTGCAGCATGTAGTAAGTTTTAATTTTTTATTATGCTATCTAAAATATAGGTGAGCGGGCCGTCAATGTTATTAATAACATCATCCGGGATTACCGGTATTTCTTTATCTGGCAAAACACCCCTGCCAGGATGAATATCTTTAACAGGCTGATAAAATCTTTTTGTAGGAACAGCAACTTTTATTTTTGAATTAGGAAGTATATAGGTTATCATTCCGGCATTATGTGCACCATTACCACCACCGGTTTCTTCTCCTACTGTTATAGCATTTGTTCTATCTTTTAAAATTGCAGCAAATGTAGCTGCGGCAGATATTACCCTTCCGTTTATGATCACATACAGTTTTCCTTTGTATAAATTTTTATCTGGTTGCCATACATTTATGTGGTTTTTGTTTTCACTAAATACGCCCCTCCGTATTTCAGTATACCTGTTGCCCGATGTGTCTTCATCAATAATTTTTGATGTATCCTGCACGCTCACAAAAGCAGGGTAGGGCAGTTTATCGTATCTTTTTATTGCACTATCGTATTCCGGTAAGGCTGTGTTTACAAGGTAGATAAGAAAAGGAAAAGTATTGGAGTAAGTACCGCCGCCATTGTTTCTGCAATCAATAATTAAATGCTGTATATTACTTTTTTTAATTAGGCTAAAGCTATTCTTTAAAAAATTACGATAGGCCGTTTTAGTAGCAGAGGTACTAAAGGAAAAAGTTCTTATGGTTATTATTGCTGTATGGCTGTTATCCAAAATTTCAAAATCGTAAGCTGCATCAGTGGGGTAAAAAAAATAAGTATCGTCGTAACTGTTATCATATATTGCAGATAATTTTTCTGCACTAAAATTTAAATTTTTAAGCGTATCGCTTCCCGGATTTTTATATTCTACCAAAAAATTTTCGGCACCCCCATACGCTAAATAATAATTGATTGCAAACTTATCTGCAATGGCAAAATTTTTTATTTTGATGCTGTTGCCGTCACTGTGATAATATCTTTGCAGCTTTTCTATAATACTACCAGCCGATGTAAAATTTATAGAAACAACTTCTGCACCCAAGGGAAGATTATAGGCCTGTGAGTTTACATACATTTTTTTATTAATAGCAATTACCGGGAGGTCAAAAAATAATTTCCTGTTCTTTAAACTGTCGTAATATTCATCAGGAAAAAAGGTATTGGTATGAATACATTTTAATTGATCTGCAATAAAATCTATTTTATTATAAAATTCTCTTACCGTAGATGATTCATTTGTAATATTAGCAATGCTATCAAATAATACATCTATTTGTTGTGGGCTATTATAAACGTATGCACCAGCATGCACGTTTTTAATTATTTCTTTTAAAGTGGCAAGATCTTCCTTTTGGGATTTGATATTTATTGTTGAAGCTAAAATATCTTCTTTCTTAGAGAAAAAACAGCCTTGCAGAGTTATAAAAATAAAAAGGCTAGAAAATAATAACTTCATATAATTAAGGTAATCCTTTGGATAAAATTATGTCAAAAAATGAATAATGTATTGGTTAAAAAAAACTGTTCATGGTTTTTATGGAAATTCAGTAAACAAAGCGGCAACTTTTTATTTTTTTTAATTATTTTCCATATACCCACTTATGGGTATTGTCAACGCTTATTAAGCAATATATATTTGCATTAGGTTTTTCATAGGATATTGGATTTTAAAGCGGGGCTGAATTTCTATTCTGGCCCCTTTTATTTTTACTCCATAGCATTCATAAGTAAAATGAAACACTTTATAAGCATGCTTACTTTTATGTATAAAAAAGTGCATCTCAAAAAGAGACGCACTTTGCAGTTAAACTCAACTTCTTATTTTACAAAATGGTACAATTCTTCAGTTGATTTTCTAACTTTTGCAAGGTTTGCAAGATAATCTTCCGGCGAGCGGAAACCCAGTGGTAAAATAACCTGGCTTTTTAAACCTTTTTCATTAAGGCCAAGTATTTCATCAAACTGCGTTTTGTCAAAACCTTCCATAGGGCAGGCATCCACCTTTTGCTCTGCGGCTGCAGCCAAAGCACTTCCCAGTGCAATGTATGCCTGCTTGGAACTCCACTGTTGTTGTTGCTCATCCGTTAATCCGTTTACAGTACCAAGCATCATTTGCTTATAGCCATCCAGCATACTTGCATCTGTCATATTTCTTGTAGCTATAATTTTAGCTACAAATTTTTCCACATCAGCAGCAGTGAGTTTTTCCTGTACGGTAAAAATAAGTACCACATCACTTTCTGTAAGTTGTGCCTGGCCATAAGCCGCAGCCTGTAATTTCAATTTTATTTCTTTATTGCTTACCACAATAATATGATAAGGTTGCAGGCCATAAGATGATGCAGAAAGTCTGGTCGCTTCCAGTATAGCATCCAGTTTATCCTGCGGTACTGTTTCACCGGTCATTCTTTTGGCAGCATAACGCCAGTTTAGATCTTGTAATAAACTCATAATTTTTATTTTTAGATTATAAAGTTAAGACTTTTTAAATATCAATGTTTAAACACCAATAATTAATAATTTAATAATATTGTTTTAATAAGGGTAAGGGTCGGCATCAAGATCAACAAGTATCGCTAATGCATCGCCTCGCTTAAATCTATTTTTTCTGCAGATTTTTTTTGTTTTACCAGTAATATAAGTGGTATGCAAATGAGAAACATTATACCGAGGTAAAGAAAAACATCTTTGTAGGAAATTACGGATGCCTGTTTGGTAACGGCAAAGTCCATTACTTTGTATGCAGCCTGTTTGGCTACATCGGGCGTTTTACCTCTGCTAATAAAACCTTGTGTGAGCACCGTAATTCTTTGTTGTACTGCTGCATTATTTGCATCCAGTTTTGCAGTAAGATCACTACGGTGGCTCATGGTTTGTGTAGCAAGAAAAGTTGTAATAAGCGCAATACCAAATGAACCGCCGAGTTGCCGCATCATACCAGTAAATGCAGCACCCTGGCCTATTTGCTGGCCTTTTAGTGTACTAAGTGCCAGTGCTGTTATAGGTATAAAAAGTAAACCTAGTCCCACACCACGTGCAATGAGCATCCAAAAGAAATCCGCTTTTGAGGTATCTGGTGTTACAATTTGTGAGCCCCAAAAGCTATATATAAAAAATACAAATAAGCCGAAGGCAACAAGATACTGCTGCTTAACACCTTTTGTAAGTAGCTTTCCTATAAGCGGCATCATAAATGCAGTAGTTACTGCTGCGGGTACCAGTAAAAGCCCAGATTGAAAAGCCGTCCACCCCAGAATACTTTGTGTATAGAGTGGTATTAAAAAAGTAGATCCATATAAACCGAACCCTAGTAAAAAAGACATGAGTGTACCTACTCTTAGGTTACCGTTTTTTAATACCCGTAACTCTACAATAGGATTTTTATAAGTAAGTTCCCGCCATATAAAAAAAAATAATCCAAACACCGATGTAGCCACCAGTGCAGTAATGGTGCTGCTTTCAAACCAATCATCTTCCTGCCCACGCTCCAGCACATATTGCAAAGAGCCTACCGTTATAGCCAGTAAGGCAATGCCCATCCAGTCTATTTCGTTGAAGGCTTTTTTCTCTGCATACTTAGGACTGCGAACAAATTGTAACGTAAGTAATGTTGCTACAATACCAATAGGAATATTAATGTAAAAAATATAAGGCCAGCTTGCATGATCTACAATATAACCGCCCAAAGGCGGGCCAAGGGTAGGGCCAATAATAACTCCCAGCCCGTAAATGGCTTGTGCCATACCTCGTTTTTCTATTGGGTAACTTTCTGTAATAATAGTTTGCGAAGTTACCAGCAGTGCGCCTCCACCAATACCCTGCAAAAAACGAAACGCCACCAGCTCCCATATATTAGTAGCATTACCGCATAAAAAAGAACATACTGTAAATATAATAACAGATGCTGCAAAATAGTTTCTGCGTCCAAATTGCTGGGATAGCCAGCTCGTCATAGGTACTATAATTACATTACCTATTGCATAAGCAGTAATTACCCAGCCTACTTCATTTAGTGTAGCGCCAAGGTTGCCACGCATATCATTTAATGCTACGTTTACGATAGTGGTATCTACGATTTCCAGCAATGCACAAAGAATAGCTGTTACGGTTATGATAGCCCTTCTTGCGCCATATTCTACTAAGTTTTCCTGTAATAACATCCTGTAGTATTAATTTATTTTTTCTAATTAAGGTGCACATCCACATTTACGTTCATACCGGGACGTAGCTTTTTTAGCAGACTATCATTCTTATTTACGAAGTCTATTTTTACCGGCAAACGCTGTACTACTTTTACAAAGTTTCCACTGGCATTATCTGCAGGCAGCAAGGCAAATTTATTTCCTGTAGCAGGAGCAAATGAACTAAGCACGGCTTCAAATTCATGACCACCAATAGCATCTACACTTATGGTTACTTTTTGGCCTTCCAGCATTTTGTTATATTGGGTTTCTTTAAAATTTGCCACCACCCATTTATCGTTACTTAATACAATACTAAAAATAGACTGGCCTGCTGTTAAAAACTGCCCTGCCTGTGTGGGTACTTTAGATACCAGCCCGCTCTCCGGTGCCAGTATTACAGTATATGATAAATTTAATTTTGCATTTTCCACATCTACTTCCCTTTGTTTAATTACGGAGCCTGCCACACCTATTTGTTGGGATGTTGCATTGCTTTGCGACGATACCACACCCGTTTGAGCGCTGGCCTGGTTGCGCTGGTTGGCCAGTACATCCAGTTGTTTTTCTGCCGTTTGTTTTGCAGCTAGTGCTATATCATATTGTTGCTGGGTAATAGAATGATCTTTTATAAGATTTTCGTAGCGGGAAAGATCCTGTGCGGTGCGGCGTGCATTAATTCTTGCGGCTTCTATCTGCGCATTTGCAGTAGCTACCGCAGCCTCTGTTGTATTAATATTTTTACTGGCTGCATTGCTGTTGGCCTGTGCTGCATTCAAGTTACTTTTTGCTGTACCCAAGGCTGCTTCCGCCTGTGCAAGTACAATTTTTAAATCTCTTTGGTCCAGTACCAGCAAAGTATCTCCTTTATTTACATACTGGTTATCTTTTACATTTACAGAGGTAACGTAGCCAGACACACGGGATATAACCGGACTTATATTTGCTTCAACCTGCGCATCATCTGTTTCTTCGTGGTGCTTGCCATGTATATACTTGGTAAGACCAAACCAGCCACCACCACCCACAAGCAGTATAAGCACAATAATAAAACCAACACTTTTCTTTTTCTTTGGTAATGGAGTTGCGGTTGTTTGTTCAGTTGTTGTTGCCATAATGTATTTGTTGTTCGTATTTTTATGTTTGTTTTCTTAAGAGTGTTTTTTTATTTTGATAAAGTGCCTGTAGTCTGCAAAATTTTATTGTAGGCCAGTGCTGCATCTGCACGGGCAAAAGAAGCATTCAATTTCGTTTGCAAAAGAGATACATCTGCTTCTAGTAAATCTGTAATCGTAACAAGACTGTTATCGTATTTATTTTTTGTGATGCGGTAATTTTCAGTAGCCTGTGCTATTGCTTTATCATACACTTCTATTTTTTTTTGCGCAAGCAGGTAATTCTGATAATCTTTGTTTACCTGTAATCTTATCCCGTCATTTAGTAATTCTTCATTAGCTGTAAGCTCCATCACCCTTGCTTTTGCCTGTTTTAATTTTGTATTATTTTTCCAGAGGGAAGCAATATTATATTGCACACCTATACCAATATTTACAGCGTTGGTAATGGTAATTACCTTAGGAATATCTGCTGCTATATAACCACCTGTAAGGGCAAGGGTGGGGTAGGCATCAGCCTTTGCGGTTTTAATACCTAGGGTTGCTGCTTTCTTTTGTATGCCTATGGCTTGTAAATCTTTTCGGTTTTGTAGGGCAAGGTTTTCCAGTAGGGTAAAACTCTGCAACTCCTGTTTTGCTGTTACAAAATTACTATCTGTTTGTATAATATTATTTTCCGGCAGGCCAAGCAGCAGGTTCATATTTATGTTGGCTATGCTTAGGTTATTTTCTGCATCCAGCAGGGTAAGTTCTATATTGGATGTTTGCAACTGCGATTTTAAAAAATCATTTCTGGCCAGTAATCCATTTTGTTCCAGCCTGCTAAAAGTGGTATCTCTTTGTATAGAAGCAGTAAGATTTTCTTTGATAACATTTACAGCTTTTGCGGCTTTGTATAAATTGGTATACGCTTGTATGGTATTAAAAGTAATTCCTTCTTTATCATTATCTGCATTAAGCTGCACCGCCTGCTGCAGGTATTTTGCAGATGCTATTCCATATTTTATTTTGCCACCTGCATATAGCGGGAGCGATACATTTGCAATGCCATACAATGCCTGGCTAGCTTTGGGGCCGCCGCCATTGTTCTGCGAATTTTTAATGTCAATATTTGCATTACCTATTCTAAGATAACTTGCGCTTACTGTTGCACCCGGCAACTGGCGGTCTTTTGCTTCCTGTACATCTGCTGCAGCCGCTATTATTTTTGCTTCATCTATTTTTAAATTTTTGCTATTTTTAATACTCATGTCTATGGCCTGCTGCAGGGTTATTGCCTGGCTGTTTTGTGCGTGCACATATACTGCTATAAAAAAAAAGAGTACTGTTGTTATTGCTTTAAGGCTATTGTTCATATCCAAGAATTGTTTTAAAAATATTTTTTAAGTGTGCGGTTAAATTATTGTAAAGAAGTTTGTTCAATTCGTTTTCCTGCAGGTTCATTTTCTTATTAAACTCTGCATAATAATTTTTATTAATTAAAAGCTGTGTTACTGTACCTGTCATGGTTGCAAGTGCAAGTACTATGTCCACGTTTTTTTTAAAAACTTTTTTCTTTTGCCCCTCTTTTACCAGTTGCATAAAAAGTGCCGCATATCCCAGTTTTAATTCTTTCATAAGATTTATTATCACAGTATTTTTCTGCATTACCTGCTCCACCAGCATTATCCGGTGAAAACACTGTTTGCTTAATACCCTGTTTAAATATTCATCCAGAAAAATTTCTACTTTCTCAAAAGGCGTAAGTGCTTTGTTATTCAACAATTGCTCTACCTGCAGCTTGGCAGCCCGCATCCTTTCATGAAAAAGACTTTCCATCATTTTTTCTTTGCTGCCAAAATAATAGGATATCATAGCAAGATTTACGCCAGCCGCATCTGCAATATCCCGTACGGTGGAAGCATCATATCCTTTAGTTGCAAAAAGATTTTCTGCTGTTTCTAAAATATGTTTCTTTTTATCGCTTACCTGCATAATATTATTTGAGTATGCAAAACTAAACAATTGTTTGAATTAATCAAATAAACGTTTGATTAATTTATTATTAAATTCTGCGGCATAAAAAAAGCATTCCCTTTTACAGTAATGCTTTCTATTAAATTAAAATCCTTTTGCTCAGGATGTTATTATCTGCTGTTAATTTCTCTAAGCTCTTCAAAAAGTTTTTTTTCTTTATCGCCAAGGTGCTCTGGCAGTTTTACATTATAGGTTACATAAAGGTCTCCGTAAATATTTTCCTCTTTATACAACGGAAAACCTTTTCCTTTTATCCTTGTTTTGGTATTGTTTTGTGTTGCTGGTTTTACTTTTAATTTTAGTTTGCCGTGCAGGGTATTTATTTCCACATCACCTCCTAGTACAGCCGTATATAAATCTATCTCCTGTACAATCTGCAGGTCGTTGCCTGCCCTTGTAAAAAAGGAATCGTTATTTAGTTTAAAAGTAAGATACAAATCGCCGGTAGGACCACCGTTTGCCCCGGGGTGCCCATAGCCTTTCAATTTTATTACTTGCCCGTTTTCCACACCTGCGGGTATTGTTATACGAATATTTTTTCCATTTACAGTAATGGTTTGCTGTTGGGTTTTAAAAGCTTCTGTAAGGCTTAATTGTAGTGTTGCATTTATATCCTGTCCTTTTTGCTTGGCCCTTGTTTGCCTGCCGCCGCCGCCAAACATAGATGAAAAAAAATCGGAAAAACCACCAGCATCTGTATCGTAGCCGTCAAACTGATTGCCGTATTGCCGCTGCTGCCTGGCCTGTTGTTCATAAGCATCTCCATGCTGCCAGTCTTTACCGTATTTATCGTATTTTTTTCTTTTTTCAGGATCGCTCAGTACTTCATTGGCTTCGTTTATTTCCTGAAATTTTTTATTGGCGCCTGCATTGTTGGGGTTGGTATCCGGGTGGTATTGCCTTGCCAGTTTTCTGTATGCTTTTTTAATGTCATCGGCTGTGGCTGTTTTGGATAGCTCCAGCACTTTGTAATAATCTATAAAGTCCATGAACAGTATTTTAAATAATGATGCGAGTAATTCATCAAACGAAAAGAAGCACAACTCCAATACCTTGCATTACCATTTCAAAAAAAATTATTTAGGTAGTTCCACAACTGTTTTTGCAGCAAAATATTTTGCCAGTGAGTCTTTTACCCGCAGCGTATCTGTAATAGGTAATTTAAAAGGCATGCGCAATTTAAAATGTGCAGAGTCTGTAGCTACCAATATAAGTTTATTGCCGTAGCTTGTCAATTTCGCCATGCTTTTTTCTGCTTGTGCCTTATTGTTATATTGTTTTATAACCACATAAAAAGTATTAGTATCAGTACTGTTTTTTACTACTGCCAGCGTATCTTTTGGTTTATTATTCTGTGCCGGCAGGTTAGAGATTTCCTGTTTTTTTAAGGTGGTATCTTCAGTAATTATTTCTGTAGATGCAACATATTTTTCTTTGTTATTTTTACTTATAAAATACCATGCTGCTGTAGCGATTGCCAAAGTTACTACCGCAGCAATACCCAGTGTGGCCACTTTTCCATTTCCGGCAGATTTTTCTTTTGGCGGTGTAGCAAACGTTACCGTGTCATTATAATTTTCTGTAACCAGCTTGGGTGCATCATCCGGAATATAATGCGATGCATTTGCCTGTACAAAGGAATATCCGCCGGCCTGTGCTTTTTCTAAAGTCCCCAGCCCTTCCAGCACGAGCGGTTTACCAATATTTAAAAACTGTTTATTTAATATAATAAAAGATTCAAGGTCTGATGTGGCAAGTGGTCTTATTTTCCTGCTGTGTTCTACAATATAATTTATGAGTCCTTCATCAGCCTGTGCTTTTGGGTTGTATTCAAACTGTATTGCATCCGGCGGCATTATCATATCCTTATCAGCATCATGGGCAATATTTATATCTGGCGCAAGGGTAAATGAACCTATATCCTGCAGGGTTACTTTTTTATTATTGTAAAGGTATTGAACGATTAATTGCTCCGTTTTCATCAGTGCTTTTTTTTGTGCCTTTTATGTTGTGAGTAACAAACCTACAAGTAAATACGAATATAGCCAAGCATACCATGCAAATGAATTATTTTCGCATAATGTTATCGGATGAAGAATTAAAATTTCTTGTTTACTGGGAGCAACACCGGGATGAGCACAGCGGTTTTATAAGTAAACTATTGCGTGGTTTGCCAATGGCAATGCTGTTTGGTATCCCTATATTACTTTTTGTAGTGGTAGTCTATTTGTTTTTTCCGGAATGGTATACAAAAATATCAATGGCTATATCCGGCACGGTACCTATTATTATAATTGCAGTATTTATTGCCATCATATTTTATGCATTTACCCGTATGCATTTTAAGTGGGAAATGAATGAACAGTTGTATATGGAACTAAAACAAAAACAACGTAAGGGTGCAGCGAATAAGCAGATAAATAACTCTTAAATAAAACAAAATACCCCAGCGATTATGAAAAAAATATTTTTGATTTTTTTGGCAGCCGTAGAAATTGTTTCATCCTGTTCTAAAAACAAAGATGTACAATGTACCTCTGTACCCCCTGCTACAATAGCCCCTGCTGCAGAAATTACCTACTTGCAAAATTATATTACAGCCAATAATATAACGGCGGTGCAGCAACCCAATGGTGTGTTTTATACACTAAGTACACAAGGTACCGGCAAGTCGCCCAATGTATGCTCGTCCGTTACCGTAAAATACCAGGGCTATGTTTTAGGTAATGGCACCGCATTTGACAGCACACCCAGCGGGCAAACAACCAGTTTTACATTAGATGGTTTAATAGCAGGATGGCAACTGGTACTGCCTTTGGTAAAAGCCGGCGGTACAGTTACACTGTACATACCGCCATCACTGGGTTATGGCGCAAGAGTTTCTGCTAGCATACCTGCAAACTCCTACCTTAAATTTAATATAGATTTGGTAGATGTAAATTAAACAGACAAATAAAACTATATTGGCTTTGAATATTCAAAGCCTTTTTTTATTAAAAAAATTTTCCATTGAGCCACGAAGCTATTTCAGTTTTTGATATGTTTAAAATAGGCATAGGGCCCAGCAGTAGCCATACACTTGGCCCATGGCGGGCCGCACAGGCTTTTACACAAAAGCTTACGCAAAAAAATATACTGGATAAAGTGCAGGGTATAGAAATACTTTTATACGGCTCGCTGGCAAAAACGGGTATAGGGCATGGAACAGATATAGCCGTGCAGCTTGGCCTTAGCGGCGATGACCCTGTAACTTTTGATGTGAATAGTATTGCCGCTAAAATAGCAGATATAAAAGTTATGAGTAAGTTATTGCTTGCATCCCGGCACGAAATAGATTTTATACCAACAGATGATATTGAATTTCTTATTACGGAAACATTGCCTTACCATCCCAATGCTCTTACCTTTTTGGTAACGCTTAAGGATGGAGAAACTTTTGCAGAAACGTATTACTCCATAGGCGGAGGTTTTGTAGTGCAGGAAACTAAGGCAGATGCAGTGGTAACAGGCTCTTCGCAGGATAGTATCTCTTTGCGTTTTCCGATAAATACTGCAGTAGAATTGCTGCATTGGTGCCGCACAACTGGTATGAATATAAGTGATGTAGTGATGGAAAACGAAACCTCATGGCGCAGCGAAGCAGATACAAGGCATGGCGTTTTATTTATTTGGAAGATAATGAAAGAATGTATTTATAGGGGTTGCCATACAGAAGGATACCTGCCCGGCGGCCTTAACGTAAAACGCAGAGCCTTTGATGTAAATAAAAGATTGATGAAGGGAAAATCATACAATGGGTATGAGGAGTGGCTGCAGGAGATCAAAAATGGCGGACAAAATTTTAATTATATTTTAGACTGGATGAGCTGCTTTGCGCTGGCGGTAAATGAAGAGAACGCATCATTCGGTAGGGTAGTAACGGCTCCTACAAATGGTGCAGCAGGTGTAATACCAGCCGTACTGCAATATTTTATTGCTTTTTGCGATGGGGATAATGAGGATAAAATCTGCAGGTTTTTACTTACAGCTTCAGAGATAGGAAGCATATTTAAGAAAGGCGCAACTATATCTGCTGCTATGGGTGGCTGCCAGGCAGAAATAGGCGTGAGCAGCGCTATGGCTGCTGCAGCACTTACAGAAAGCATGGGCGGCACACAACGGCAATGCCTAATGGCTGCAGAAATAGCAATGGAGCACCACCTGGGTATGACCTGCGACCCTATTGGCGGGCTGGTACAAATACCCTGTATAGAAAGAAATACGATGGGTGCCATAAAGGCTATAACTGCCAGCCAGCTTGCATTACAGAGTACACCAGATTTTGCAAAAGTTTCGCTGGATGGCGTAATAAAAACAATGTGGGATACCGCCTTGGATATGAATAGTAAATACAAAGAAACAGCAGATGGCGGGTTGGCAATAAATATTCCGATAAGTTTAAGTGAATGTTAGGGGAAATGTAAATGCCTCCCGTATTTCTACAGAAGGCATTTTACCAAAATTATGTATTTAATCAAATGTGCTTTCGCTAGTCATTTTTGCAGTGATGGGAAGCGACTGTCCGGCTACTTCTAAAGTACCATCCATGCTTCCAGTAAGGGTACGTTTTTTTACAAGAGAGGTTTTACTGTCTATCATTAAAGTGCTGGTTGCTGTAGTATTGATGTTTATATCCATTTGCATTCCCTGTATTTCTTTGCTAATGCTGGCGAGTACAGTTCCCTTTTGGCTAATGTTTGCCATATTATTTAAGATGCTTATTAGCTCATAAACGTTATTGGTTTTAATACCATTTATGGAGGATGAGTCGGACCATTTGTCGCCTGCTTTTTTATTGGCAGGTATTACAAAAATAGCCTGCTGTGCACTTCCTTCTGCGCTAGCACTGTTCATGCTGCTCATCAAATCTTTCATCGGGTTTTCATCAGTTGCATCTGCAGCTATTGCTGGCTTATTTGTTTCTGTAGCTTTTCCACTGGTTTTATCTATCGATATTGTTTTTACTTTTCCTATTTCTTTGCCCAGTTCTTTGCCGGCATCGCTTGTTTGATCTTCTTTATTATCAGAATCATAGCTTATGTTTTTACCCATACCATCAGAGGTGGATTTTAATTTTACCACAGTAGTGGTAGCTGTATAATTTTTATCGTCCATGCCAGTTATGCTTAAAACATTGGTGGTAGAACCCGAACTTTTCATTTGGCCGGCCATACCCATGTCCATATCCATACTAAAGTTGGAAACAGTTGTTATTTTTTTACCCGCATCTAGTTTTACATTTTGTGCATTTGCAAAAGCCGTTGCAAAACAAAAGGACAGTAATACAATTTTTTTCATTTGTTTTTTTTGGTGTAATAGAAAATTCTAAAAAGAATTATTCCATTTGGTTTTTAATTTTAAAAGACAAAAATAGGGGATAAGTATTTTTTTATTCAGAAAATTTTGTAAAAAAAATGGGCTACAGTATTAGCTGCAGCCCTTAAATTTTTAATCAGAATGTTATTATCCTATAACTGTTACGTTAACAGCGTTCATTCCTTTTTTGCCGTTTTGTAATTCAAACTCAACTTTATCACCTTCTTTGATGTCGTTGATAAGACCACTTACGTGTACGAAAGTTTCTTTGTCTGATTCGTCGTGCTTAATAAAACCGAAACCTTTTTCTGAATTGAAAAACTTTACGGTGCCTTGATTTTTGTCCATTTTTTTTATTTGTATTGTATTATTAAAGTGCGAATATAGGGTTTTTATTATTAATAGCTCATAAAGCTTTACACAGGGGCATTTGTACCATTTTAATT
>JANXXM010000118.1 GCA_025350645.1 Ferruginibacter sp. | reverse complement strand
AACCAAAACATTCCCTAAATGATTACCCTTCTCATAGAGATTTTTACCTTTCCCAAAAAAATCGCTGCACCTTATTTACAACAAAAATCAAAGAACTTTTTCCGCTGTCACTTATCTACTGCAATATAAAAAAATTTCCTGTACCTGCATGTGTATGTATGCAGGTATGTGTAACTGCTCTTGTATGTATGCGCTTGCGTTCGCTCATGTATGTATGCGTAAGTATGAAGCCTGCCAGCAGCGAAAAATTTTTATTTGATTGCCCCTGCATAAACTAAAAATTATAACGAAGCTTACGGGCAATCGAATAAAAATTTTTTGCAAGCCAATGCCGCCATAATAATCTTCAAAGTATAACGATGTTTGTGGCGGCTGCGGCAGTTTTTAAAGCTCAGTATTTGAGTTTATAAAAGTGCTTCATCATTTCATCAATCAAAAAAAATAAAAGAATAGCGAAGCTGCCATGCTGCTGCATTGCCTGCTGTAAAGTGCAACGGACAGCATAAAAATAGAAAGTGCTTGCACACCGCTTGGGAAGCGTCTGCCCGGTCACGGCTGCAATAAAAAAAATAATTAGCATGGCTGCTTGGGGTGGGATTATTTTTTTTATTGCAATGCGGTGTTGGCTATTTAATATAATGTTCTATTATAGGCTTTAGAGCATGCTTGCATAGGCGTGGGAGAGACTATAATAGCCATTATGTTATTTAGCTTCCCTCATCTTTTTTGGCGTGGGTTTTTGTTCGTGGCGTTGGCTGCAGCTCTTTTATTTTTTTTCTGTCTTTTAAAAAAATAAATGTGCTGCCGTGTGTGGGATTACAAAAACCATGACAAAAAAGTGAGGGCAACACCGCATAGCAGCCCGCCTTTGGGGCTGCAAGCCGTGCCTGTGCGGTGGGCTTTGCTCTAACTAAAAACTCCAATCAATGACTGGAGTTTTTAATTTTTTAAATATCATCTGGTTTAAAGCCTATTCTTTTTCTTGGTTCTTGTGGTGGGTTTATTAACTGTTCTAAGGCATTAAAGATTTGCGTAAAATTAGTATCGTACTGGTTTCTCATTTCAGTTACTATCTGCATAATCTCTTTGTAATTAGCTGCTACTTTTCTCAATGCTATAAAAGTTCTCATAATAGCAATATTCATTTCTCTGGCAGATGCACTTTTCAAAACGCTTGACAACATCGCTACACCAGTTTCTGTAAACCCAAAAGGAGTTGAACCACCTAAGAACTTTTTATGTGGTATCACATTTTGTGATACCACCGTTTCTATTTCTTCTTCGGTTAATTCAAACATAAAATCATCTGGAAAGTTACTCCTGTTCCTTCTTACTGCCTGTTTCAAAACCCTTGTTTCAACACCGTATAATTCTGCTAAGTGTACATCTAACATTATTTTTTCGTCTCGTAAAAAAATAATTTTCTTTACGATTGTTTCTTCAACTACAACTGCTTTTTTAACTGCCTTTGCCATATTATTCTGTTAAGTTTTGCAAATATAATTTTAAAATAGTGGTATCGCATTTGGCGATAGCTACCCAAACGGATGATGCTTTGTAAGCTGGTCGGTTAAGGTTTCTAACTCCTGCACTTCGTAGGCTTCTGTACTGTTGATGTATTTATGACCTGCCATGTATTGCACTTGTCGTTTGTTGTGTTGGCGGAGCCAATACAATATTACACTTGCCCTGATGTGTTGTGCATTTTTTATTTGTGGATTGATGCCTTTTAATTCTTCCAATAATAAACTGACTGTATTGTGTAAATTTCCTGCAAACAAAAAATCACTTTTACAAATAAATTTATCTCTCACTCCTCCGTGTATGTATGTGTGTAGTGTGAGGATCTGTTGGGTTGATAATTTTAATTCTCTGCTGTTGCTTCTTGCTGTACTTGGTATGTAAATAATTCCATCGTTTAAATTCACATGATTAATTTCTAATTTTTCTAACTCACCGCTATGTAAACCCTGCCATATTAATAAACCGGTGATGATAATATTTCTTTGATGTGCTAAGGTTGATCTTTCTTGTACATGCTTTGGTAAAGGATATTTATAATTCACATTTATTTTACTGATTTCTTTGTAAGCGTTGTAAAGGTTCAGCAGTTCATCATATTTCAAAGGGTTTTGTATAATCGTTTTTGCTTTGCCTTTTATTCTTAAAGTCCTTGCCGGATTTCTGGTAACTAGATTTTCTTCTTTTAAAAACTCAAAATATTTACTAATGCTGCTTATCCGTAAATTGATTGTTGATACATCTTTGCTTCTTTTCTGCTCATACTGAACATAATTTAATAAATCGGTGTAACTAATATTTTCTGCTTCATGCAATCCATTATTTTCTATCCACTTTAAAAAGTAGCCAACATTTTGTAAGTGTCCGTTAACAGTGCTTTCCCTGTATCTTCTTTGCTGCAAGTAATCTTTAAATAACGCTGTCATGTTCGTTGATTATATGAGTATAAATTTGAGTAGATGCCAAAGAACTATGCCCTAAAAATTTTGCAATCTCTTCTATATCCATACCACTTTGTAAAAGGTGCGTTGCAATGCTGTGGCGTAAGCCGTGCAGGGTTACATTTTTATTTATCTCCGCTCTTTGTGTCATCTGTTCTAACCTGGCATAAAACTCATTCATACGGTTGCCGAACTGAGATATAAAAAACGCTGTATCGTCTGCCGCTTCTTTTTTCTCATAAGGTTTACCATTAGCTGCATGATGATAATTATCTGCATGATCGTATAAGAACCATTGCCTGCCTTCCCGTAAATAATCTTTAATATCCTGCAAATGCTTGGCTGCTATGGGTACATATCGTTGCTTATTGCCTTTACCTTTTCTTACAAACAACAATCTTTTTTGTACATCAATATCAGTAATATTTAATTGCTTACCCTCGCTTCTTCGTAAGCCACAGCCATAAAATATGGCAATAATTGCCCGGTCTCTTTGCCCGATGGCTATACTATTTGTTCGTTGTGGTAAAAATGTTCCTTCGTATAATTTTTTTATTTCTTCAATGCTTAAAATAATTCTTTCGCTGATGTCGTTCTCCACTCTTTGGGCTGTACTCTCTACAATAAATTTTCCTGTTGAGTTGAGGAACTTGATAAAAACATTTACCGCATTGATAATTTTATTGATACTGCTGCTGCTTAATGCGCCATCTTTTGTTTTATTTTTTCTTTGTTTAATGTGGGCTATAAAGTTTGTGATGTGGCTTGTTTCTATGCTTAAAATGCTTGTGATGCCGTTGGTTTCTATGTAGTGTAAAAACTCCCGTACATGGATTGGCCAGCTTTCTGCCGTAACTGTTGCATAGCCCAATGTTTGCAAATATTCTTTGTAGCTTTTCAGTAAATAATTATAGTGCTGTGATTGTATGATTAAACTTTTCATGAAGACTTTTTATAGGGTACCATTTTTCAAAAACACCGAACTACTGAACTACTGCCATCTTTCTCTTTACTGTAGCGGCTTTAAGTGGTTTATTATCCTCCTGAACTACTTGCAAACCACTTACACCCTCCATGCTTTTTAATCGTTGCAGCATATCATCTAATACCTTGTTAATGCTACGTTGTAGCTGTTCATATTCTTCATTGCTTATTACTGCATATACAAAACCTTTCTTCTTATCACCATCAATTTTTTTTACAAAACCATACTGCTGCAGCTCCAGCATAAATCTTTTTTGCTTGCTTGGATGCTCTCTAAATACTTTTCTAATGGCATTATTTACAAATGTTTTTTGGTTATTCTCCTGCAAATAATTTTTTAGATTTTCAAAATATTTTCGGGTTGCATAGCCTAACTCGTCTGATTTTTTCAATAAAATATTTTTCATGAGTTCGTTGGCTTCCTGTATATCTTCTAATGTTGTTTCTATAAAAATCTCTCCGCTTTCTTTATCTACTTTATGCTCCCGTTGGTATTGTTTGTAAAAAGTAATGCCTTCAATAAATGCTATGTAGTGGGCATTGGTACGCCTTGGCTTAAAAACTTCTTTGGGTATGATAAGCTGCTCTGCATAGGGATTGCGTACGGTTATGGGTTGTAATACCCGCTGTACATTTTGCAGTTGCTTTTGTATTTTTTGCTGATCGGTAATGTCTATTTTTCCTGCGGAAAGTTTTCTTTGGTAATCCATTACCCGTTCGTCTTGCTGTTCGCTCTCGTCCAAGTAAATTAAAAAACTTCTGTTCGCATTATCCTCATACACATGCTCGCTGGTGGTGCAACCGCCAATACTCACAGGGCCTTTTACGGTGAGATGCAATGTTCTTGTATTGCCATTGCGGTCACGCATGGTGATGGTCTTGCTTATTTTCTGTTTGCTTTGTAATTCTCTTATCGGGTACAGTGCTGCAAATACACCGTCATAATCTTCTATTAAAATAAGTTTGTTGCCCAAGTCATCATCCACATAATAATAAAACGCATTGCCGCTTACGCTTGTTAATTCTATTTTATCTTCTTTGGGTATGAGCTCGCCTACCTTTTCTTGAAGATGTGATTTACCTACGCCACTACTCCCAAAACTGATGATGTGCAAGGGTCTTGCAGTTTTTCTACTTGTAAAAACCAAGTACATGATGAGCCTGTTTGTTTCTTCACCGATAACGCCAGAGTTTCCTATTTGGTTATTGGTAGCTTGTAATAAATTTTCTTGTTTCAAAAAATTAATTGCTTCTTGTTCTTCTTCTTTCTTTAAAATATATTTTGTGCTTTTGTTTTCTAATTTGTTTTTATCTAACTGCTGTAACCTGTATTCCTCCACTGTGTTTATTAAATGTCCAATGGCTTTATGCACATACGTGCTGCTTAGTGTAAATCTTTCTGCAATATTTTTTATGAGCTTTTCGGTTTGGGTTTCGTTGTACAGGTCTAAGCCGTGGCGGATGGATGGGAAGGTTTTAAAGTCCACTTTTAACGTTACCCTCATGCTGTGCAGTCCTTCTATTCTTATTCCTCCTAACAATGCAAAAAGCATTTCTTCGTATTTCCATGTTACTAATTCAGGGTTGTGGTGGTTTAAGGCTTCTAAGGTCATATATTTTTATTTGATTAATTAAGCAACTAAACAAAAGTAAATATAATTGACTATATAAGCAATTTAATGAAATATATTTTTATACTTATTGCTACTGTAATCATTATTCTATACTTTTATTGCCTATAAAATCATTTTTAGTATGGATATAGCTGGTAAAATAAAAAAAATAAGAGAAGCCAAAGGAATGACAGCTAAACAGGTTATTTCAACTGTAGATATGGGAGCCGCTATGTATAGCCGTATTGAAAATGGTAAAACGGAACCTTCTTTGAGTACGCTTGAAAAAATTGCTAAAGCTTTGGGTGTTTCGCTGGCAGAGTTCTTTAATGATGATAACAAACTGGATGATATAAATTCTTTTGATGCTTCGTTAATGGAAAAAGTAAAAACCATTGATGCACTTAATGACGAAGAAAAGAAAACCGTTTTTAGTATCGTTGATGCTTTTGCTGGTAAACAAAAAATGAAAGATGCGCTCGTGTCTTTAGCTGCTCAATAGCTGATTGTGGAAAACTTTTTAAATATACCTTATAATGCACTTTTGTACCTTATATGGCACATTAAAAACTGCCGCAGTTTTTTAAAATGCAACGGTTTACTCTCTTTTATTTTTTATTGC
>JANXXM010000093.1 GCA_025350645.1 Ferruginibacter sp. | reverse complement strand
GTAGGCTTTGGGTTTGGCAGTGTTATTATTGGTATTACTTTGGCTGGTAAGAAAACTATTTACATTGGTAAAGGCACCCGCATTGTTTAGCTCCCCTGCCTTATTGCGTGGCGCACGCAACAATTCTAATACTTAATTTTCTTTATTAACTAGTCCAATCATTAGTAAAATTCTCTAAATCAAAATCTTCGAACTTATATTTTTTTATTATCAAAGGCTCTTCTTCAACTAGTTTATCAAATACAATTTTGTTACGATCTTCTTGCTCTATTTTCATAAATAAATCAAAATCCAACATTATATCCGAGTAAAGAATTTTTTCTTTTTTATCTAAACGTATGAGCTGTTTTAAATCGTAACCATAAGATTAAGGGTTATTACATATTAAAACAATAAAAATTCTATTTATATCTGAACCGTAATTTTTAGTTTAAAAAAATCATTATATCACTTTGTTGGATATAAAAAAATGATTTTAGAAACTCCTGTTTCCCACCACGCATAATATGTAACAGATATTTACATATTTTATTTAAGAGTTATACAATTATGGACGAAAGTTCAATTAAATGCTTACTAACAAAACCCAACTCTGGAAAATTTTCTGCATTCTTACTCTTTTCAATTCTTATTGGTAATTCACTTAAATAATACTTTAGTAATTCACTTATATTATTTTTATAATCATAAGAGCCTCTTTGTAAATCTTCAATTAAGTCTACTTTACCGACTAATTCTATATCAGTTAAAGAGTCAATATATTTACATTCAATCATGCAAATATCAACAGCATACTCTATATCGTCTATCCAACCAAAACGTGTCCCCCAAAATTTCCCTTTCAAAAAGTGTTTAATATCTAATTTTCTTTTTTGGTACAAATGCATTAATGTAATATCATAATATTTATTAAACCTACATGATATAATTATACCTAAATATTTACCTGTTTCACAATGAATTGAAAGGCAATCTCCTTTAGTGTATTTGTTGTTTTTAAATTTTATTGTCTGCCTAATGAAATCCATAATATTTTTAATTTCTAATTTCTAATTTCTAATTTTATTTCCTGGAGGTCGATATCCATTTTGCAAAACATAGTTATCGATTTTCATATTTTGCAGTTCAACAGCTTCTGATTTCAATCCTTTAAACTCTCTAAAATATTTTACCCCTTCTCCAATACCGTCCCTATATTTTTGAGAATATCTTGTAAAAGGGTTTTTTGTCGTTCCAAACTTCCATACCTCCCACTGTTCTAAATACTGCAATTCTTGTGCATTTTTAAAGCCACGTTGCATAACTGGGTAAAACCCGCTTTCCGTAGCTCTTAGTGCATACTGCTCTGTTTTTACAAGACCCATTGCTAATTTAGCACCTCCAGCCAATATTTTTTCAAAAGGAATCATGGTAGCTGCACTTAGTGCTGCATTTTTATAATCTCCCTCTGCTGCATAAATAGTGGCATTAAGCCCTCCCGCTATTACATTTGCGCCAGGTATAAATGCAACCAAATCTAGCGTTACATGTACCGCATCTAAAATCTTATCTCCTAATGGTCGTTGAAATACCGCATAGCCCGCTTGCATTGCTGCAAAATCAAATGCATTCCCTTGGCCTGCATAATAATACGTTTCCTTTCCTTCATTACTATAATGTTCGCCGGGCTGGAAACTTTGTGAAACGTATGCTCCTGAAAAACTTTGATTTACATAGTTGTAACCGGTTAATATATTTACACTGCCACCTGCTAATTGTAAATACCTATTTATAGCATCTCCATGCGAAGTTGCCCAACCTTCTCCACCTGCCCAGCCGCCACCGCCACCGCCATCCATCATCCCTAAACCATAGCCAAATGCTTCATCTCCTGAACCAAATAAATAAGCTGTACCATCCCCCCACAAGTTCCACCATTTGGTGCGTTCCACAGAGCCATTGTATAAGGATTTGGACTAACAACTCCGTTACTAATATTAAAACCCCAACTAACTGTACCCAATATTTGGTAAGGTCCATTACCAATTTGACCAACTAAAGATAAGGAACACCTACCAAGGCGAAGAGGAACATTACCCGAATACTAATCAAACTCAGGATAATTAATATTATACTCTCCTGTCTTTATTCTTTTTACAATGTCATATGGGTTTGCAACAATTCCAATATCAGCTTTTCTATTTTCCCCTTTTAGTTCTCCTACTCGTTGAAACTCTTCGCCAATATGCCATACATACCATCTTGAAGATTTTTTTGTAGGTTCTTCCCCCTGCTTTACTCCATAATCATTTGTTCCTCTGAATAAAATAGTTTTAGTATTTCCGATATTTAATGTATTTCCCACTTTTTCCAGTTGATTAAATTTTGCCACATACTTTACAATACAATGAGCATAAAAATCAACGGAGCTGGATATTATTTCCTCCATAAAAGGATGTTCATCAATTGCATATATTTTCGAAAAAGCTCTTATTACATTACTGTTAAGTTGTGATATATCATCCGCTATATATTGAAAATGTTTTTTTTCATTTTCATTTATTGGTATAGAAAAAATATCTCCGATTTGAATTGTTTTTGTCATGTAATTCCCTCAGAATGTATCAAGCATAACCGTAATTCCTTTGCTGATTTTAGCAACTTTATTTCTATCTCATTATCTGCCTTATAAATAGCAAAGAGTTGATTATTTACTTCTCTTTCATTTTTATTAATTTTTGATGAGGTGATTTCATTGAGCCTGTTTAAATGTAATGTTCTTGTTTTATCATCATAATGAGGAAGTTCGCCGTCTTCAAGCAAAAAAATGATAATTTGTAAATATCCTTCGCCATTTTCATAAGAAACAGAAACTATTTTATCTTGTTTTTTATATTTAACATCGTAAAAAAGATTGCCATTAATCACATCCTCAAAGTGATAAAAATTAAATTCAGTAGTAAGGAAACTAAAATAATTTTTGACTGTTTCTATATATTTTTTCCCTTCTATCATGGTCTTAAAATATTTAACATATTAGGGTGAAGCCTCTCATAATTTCTTAACATATTTCTTTCTATTTGGTAAATATACTTGGACTAACTCAACTTGCATCAATTCCTATATCTAAAAAAGTTCTTCCGCTTATCATTTCTTGTAAAATACATAAGCGGTTATAGGTCATCATCTGGCTGGTGATTTGTTCAGTTGTACCAAAAAACTCTGGCATTTTGAGCGTTACTGCATCCGGTATTTTAGAGGCTTCAAGTGATACCCTTGCCTTAATTTCACCTATAACGGTTGTTCCCTCCCTCGCCGCCAATTTTGCTATCCCCGCTATAGCCCTGCACCTGTTATTAAACTTTTTACTAAAAAAAACATCAGATACTGCATGCAAGCTATTGCCTATAAAAAAAGTTCGTTACAATGCACAATTACTCCATTCTTTTAAGTGCATTATCAATAAAATCAATAAGGTATTCAGGAAAGTATGGAATTTGTTTCTTAATAATTTGTATTCGTTTTCTTTTTAATTCTTCTTTAAATTCTATTAAATTTAAATCTCCTATTAAATTCACAGCCATTACAAAATATGACGGACTACCAATTTTTAACCACACCTCGATTTCATTTTTTATTTTAAAAAACTCATCGGTATTAAAAATATTCTTACAATATTTTAAAATATCATCATAAATTTCATTCCCTCCATCACCACGGAAACTTGTGTGAGATTCTGTATTAATAAAATTGTTATATAGGATAAAATTTTCCATTTTATAATTAATGAATTAAGTGTAAAAAGTCTTTTGGAATACTTTGGTTAAATAAAAATTCTATTCCTCCTCCTGCCCCAAACATTCCCCCAGCTACATTTCTTGGCCCTATTATAGGAGAAATTCCCGCTCCTCGTAAAGCTCCAACATCAATCTGAATTAATGAAGTTCTTAACCCTTGATTATTTCCTAATGCAAGTTCAATCTGCGCTTGCATGGGCGTTAATGCCCCATTATTTGTAGCATATAAAAAAGGTCTATTTTCCGCTACTGTCAATCCCTCTTGCATAATTTTTTCGGCATTTCCCGGAGTAGCATAATGATATAAATATTCACCTCCTGCTTTTCCCGCACCTGCAACCGCATCCCTCGCCGCCAATTTCGCTATCCCTGCCACTGCAAGTTTACCTGCACCGGTTATTAAACTTTTTACTAAAAAAACATCTGATACAGCTAATAAAGAATTACCTATACCACTCCATATATGTCCATTTTGAAAATCATCTACCGCTGCCCGGCCGCTGCCCCATATTGGTATTAAACTTTCGCCTAAGCCGGGCTTACCTACAGAACCGTTGCCTGTGGAATTCCCCGAAGCACTGCTAAAATCCATTGCAGCTGCATAACCCGTATAATAATAAGTAAGGGTACCTCTTGGGGTTGTTAATTGCTGTGAGGGGCCTATATAGCTTTGTGCAACAATTTGGTTGGTGGAGCTATAATCATAAAAATAACCTGTTATCCCATTGCCTCCCGGCACGTTATTATAACTGACATTTGTGCCTGCAGGTGTTGATCTCCAAAGGGACATTACAAAATTATAAGAGCCTCCGCCTCCGCCACCACCACCTCCGCCACCCCAATACTCATCATTATAAAATCCAATGTCACCCCACAAATTATCATTTACCCAATCTGCATGATAATTTTCATCAGGGCCTTTTTGCGAATGACCATTACCTTGTCCAAGCAGCGCACCGCTCGGGTCATTAAACATTATAGGGTTATTACCAGAGTATTGGTAAGGGTTTAAAGAAGCAAAACTTTCTGCCAGCATATCCACCCCAGTAAACCTTCCTATCTGTGCATCGTACTTGCGGTAAAAAGTATTGCTGTAATTTAGTTCGCCTTCATCTTCGTATTCGTTGCCACCGTTGTAGCCGTAGCGGTTTACCATTACACTAGCTGCACGGTAGCTAATATTTGCCATTTTTAAACCATAGGGGTAGTACTCGTTGGTTTCCAGCAATCTTCCCCTCTCGTGGCTCACCTGCAAATTATCAAAATAAACGGGTATATTAGGTGTTTCGTTGCTTACGTACACATAAAGGTAGCCACTTTTTGTAACGGGCATACCTGTTTTTACATGTGGTTCTATTACACCCTCTGCATTTACCTGCTCCGAGCCACTGCCTGTACCTACATAATTAAATTGTTCATCAAAGAGTATCCAGTTAAGGTAGGCTTTGGGTTTGGCAGTGTTATTATTGGTATTACTTTGGCTGGTAAGAAAACTATTTACATTGGTAAAGGCACCCGCATTGTTTAGCTCTGTATTGGTAACATTATGTGTGTTTAAAACAGCACTGCTACTTATGCTAGTAGTTAATGCATTTACAATATCTATAAGTGGGGAGGCAATGGGCGTGGCGGGTGCTACACTATTTAGTTTAAAAAAACTACTAACCTGTACGTTAAATTTATCTCCTGCCATTACTTTTATGGTAATGCCAGGACCTGTTTTTGCGGTGGTACCATTAAGCTGGTACATTTTTATGCTGGTAGCAGCACTAAAAGTTGCATCTGTTGGGTTATTACCTATGCCATTATCATTATTATAGGTTGGCATACTCACAGGGTTATCTACTATATTGGCATCTACAATATCGTAATATTTTTTTCGGTTGCTAGCTTGGCAGTCTCTAAACTTGCTACAGGGTATTTATCTTGCTGCACATCTTCTATAAACACTACTCTTACATTTCCTAAATGGTCTTTGAGCATATAATCGTAGGCAAAGGCTGCTGCTATATTTCCGGAGTATTATGTGTTCCTCCAAAAAGCGCAGTAGCTTCATATTTATACATGCGTGCGTCAGTAATACTTACAGCTTTGGTCAAAATTTTTTTATTGCAACGTTAATTGGTTTATCGTTAAATTTTAAAATAACCATCCCTTTTTTAACCTGCACAGGGCTGCATAAAAACCTGGCCTTACTTCCGCAATTACAAATTTGGTTTCTTTAAAAACTATTTTTAAGTCTGCACCGGTGGGTATAGTTCTGTTGGAAGAAGCAGTATTGGTGTTTAAAAAAACATGCCCGTTATACAATTCATTATTTACATTTTCTAATAAATGAATAAAATCATTTCTTGTTTTTACGGTATCTACCACTGGCTGGTATATCGTTTTCACTTTGTTCCAGTTTATTTTTTGTGTAGGGAAGTAAGCAAAATTATCGTTCACCATTTGCCAGTAAAATAAAATCTTTTCGGTAAATATTATGCCCGGATGATACAGTTGCTAATAATAAAAAATAATATTTTGATTATGATGCGCACAGTTACTATAATTTAGTTTGTTGGACAGTTAAATATATCAACCTTGTTTTGCTTATCACCGATGCAATATTTAAGAGTACTTTTAAAAGAGCAGTAAAACTTTTTTGTAATAATTAATATTGTTATAATGTAGCATGCAATAAAATTACTTCACTTTATCATACAAGCTAGTAAATTTATAAAGCTGCCATACTGATAAGTATTTTATTGGCAAAGTGAATTTGAGGATGTTGGTTACAATGCTAGGTGAAAGTATAAATAAAATGTTCATTATTTTGTTCGGTTTTACATGTAGTGAGCCGAGGCTAAACTGGCAACGTTCAAATTTTAAACCCTTTTAAAGCTTTAGATTTTATTATTACAATGGCTATTGTTAAAATACAATAATTAAAAAGCCCCGGCAAAAATTACTGGGGCTTTTAGTGGAGAAAAGCGGCGAATTGTCGAACCATTTTATGGAAGATTTTATCCGTGTTGTTTATTTTTAGGGGTTCAGAGGTAGTGGAAGTTTCCGCAGGTCATAAATTTGCAAAGTCTTAATTTAAACTGACATACTATGCAAAAAGAAATCCTATCGGAAATAAAAGAATTAAGAACTGCCCTTACCCAGGTTTTGGGTATATCTAACTTTCCTCCAGATCAACAATTTTTGAAGGAAGCCCTGAATAAGGCAGCTAAAGAATTTCAAAAACTGAATATTGAACGTGGTCAGTGGGTACAATAATATTGATTCCATTGTATATATTTTAGGCTAATGCTTGTTCCAATTTTTCCTTCCACTTTTCCCATTGCGGATACAGCTTGTTTTGTAGTGTGTAGAAATCTTTATTGTGATTGTAATGTACCAAATGACACAGTTCGTGAATGATTACATATTCTATACTACCCTTGGGAGCTTTAATCAATTCGGTATTAAGAATTATTTTGCCCAATTTAGTGCAACTACCCCATCGCTTTTCCATTTGCCTGATGTGTAAAATTGGTTTCCCGATTTTGTACTTCTTGAAGACTTCTAATGCTATTGTGAGTATTTCATCAAAAAGAACGGTTGCTTTTGTTTTGTGCCAGTCGTTCAATATTTTCTCTAAATAGTCAGGGTTGATAAACTTCGCTGTGATTATTAATGCACCTCTGTAAATTTTAATTTCATCTGCATCCCCTTTGATTATTTGCAATTTATACTGCCTGCCTAAATATAAATGTGTCTCACCATTTACAAATTTACGCTTGGGTGTATTGGGTTTATACATTCCAAAGAATGCCCTTTGCTTTAATATCCAATATGCTTTTGATTTTGCTTTTTGGGTAATGTCTAACATGTTTGCACCTATTGGAGCAATTATATTTACAGTACCATCCGGCATGACTTTTATGCCTAATGTTTTACGGGTAGTAAAAGACAAATTATAAGGAATGCTTTTACTACCATAGTTAATATGGTTGATAGTATTTAGCATCAGATATATTTAAGCTTTGCAATTTTAATTACTTCTTCAATCAATAAATCAATTTTATCAAACGAGAATTGTGTATCATATTGTTGCTGTTTTTCAAAAAGTAAATCATCCAGATTATTCTTTAGTGTTTTCTCAATTTCGGAATTCGTCTGCCAGTCAATAATCAGGGTATCATATTCATAAACCACATTTTTGATACAAGCTTCTATTTCTAATGCTATTGTTGCTTCTACATCTTTTGAATTTGACAGCTTTATAAAACTATCATTCAAAACTTCATTTATTAAATTATAATAAGCAATAGCGGCAGCTTTACCCTGTATGCTACTTGGTACATTGTGCTGTTTGCCAGTATGAAATTGATTTTCGTAGTCTTTTGCCTTTTGCAAATATTCTGCTTCGTCAATTCTGTGTTGATGGTAATCGTTAATAGCTTCTTTTATTAGTGTAGATAGTTTTTTGTAGAAGATAGGGTCTTCATTCATTTTTACATTAATGGCTTTTACAGTTCGTGTAGCAATATGATCGGCTTTGGCTGCTTTACCTGTAATTTTTTCTACTTCTGCTTCTCTTTTCTCTTTATCAAAAATATTAACCAGTTCTGTGATTTTTAAAACTTCTCCTTCAGTTGTGATATGTTTATTTATCAACTTTTGCACTTGAAGCTCGTATTCCTTGTAACCTATCTCATCAAAATACCTTCGTTTTACATCAATACGTAATTGCAAAAAGAATTTAGCATCCTTCTTGTACTTATCTATTTTTTTCTCATTACTGCTATCATTAAACTCTACAGATGCCATTGCCAATTTAAACAACCGAACAAAGGCAGATAATTTTTCATAAAATGAATGCCTGATACTTTCATCACTCAATAATTCTGAGTATGCCTCAGCATCATACTTGTTTTTGATTGTTTTAAACACATCCCATAATTCACTATGAGATTGCGGCAACTTTTCAATTTCCTTATTGATATTTATGATGGTGCCTGTTAATTCTTCTTCGTCAAACTCATTTAATCCACTATAAGTATTTAATGCTTTATCCAGGTTTTGCAGATTTCCAAAGTAGTCAATGATATAGCCGTATTCTTTGCCCGGTGCTACACGATTTACCCTTGCAATAGCTTGTAATAAAGTATGTTCTTTTAAACTCCGGGTTATATATAATACTTGGTTGTTTGGAGCATCAAATCCTGTGAGTAATTTATCTACTACAATTATTATTTCGGGCTGTTCTTGTTTTTTAAATGCGCTGATTACAGATTTTTCATAGGTTTCTGTTTTTCCGTACTTACTTAACATTGCCCTATAAAACTTTTGTACCATATCCTCATTTTCTTCAAATGCGTCATCATAATTCTCTCTCATATCCGGTGCAGATATTAGTACCTCACAACTTACTTTTCCTATTTCCTTAATGTACTCTCTGTATTTAATGGCTGTTGTTTTATTTGGGGCCACCAATTGTCCTTTAAAGCCTGTGCCTTGAATATTATCTACAAAATGATCGCTGATATCCCAGGCCCTAGCATAGATTATCTGATCTGCTTTATTTAGTTGTTTTGGGGTGCTGTATTTTCTCTTTAATGCCGCTTTGCCGTACTTAGTGAGGGGTTCAGAAACTTTATCAAAAAAGGTATCTAAGGGGCTTTCGTTTACTTCAATCAGGTTATGTCTTCCTTCGTACAATAAAGGTACTACGGCTTTATCTTCTACTGCATCGGTAATGGAATACACATCAATTAAGCCACCAAATTTATCGGCGGTACTTTTTTCTTTCTTCATTAATGGAGTTCCGGTAAAAGCTACAAAACAAGCATTGGGAAATACTTTTTGCATTTTTACATTAAAAGTACCATACTGGCTACGATGCCCTTCGTCTATTAGCACAAAAATATTGGGTGATGGAAAACCTTCGTTGTTTTGATTTATCGCAGCTTCAAACTTATGTATGAGCGTAGTAATTACAGCATCGGTTGGGCTATTAATTAATTGTACTAAATGTTTGCCGGTTTGTGCTTCCTCTACCGGAACGTGGCATTTTTGAAAGGTTTCAGTTATTTGTGTGCTTAAGTCTATTCTATCGGTGACTAAAATTATTTTTGGATTTTTAAAGTTTTTATTAGTGGCTATTAATTGTGCCAGCATTACCATTGTTAAAGATTTTCCACTGCCTTGTGTGTGCCATATTACGCCACCTGTTCGTTTTCCTTTGGCATCTGCTACACTAATTTTTTTAAGTGTTTCTTTTATTGCAAAATATTGTTGGTATCTGGTTATTTTTTTTACACCATCATCATATACAATGTAGTTAAAGATTAAATCTAATAAACGTTCTTTTTTGCATAAGCTGAATAATAATTTGTCTTGCTCCGTAACAATTATTTCTTCTCTTTCCAATTGATTAAAATAGTGCAATACATTTTTAAACCGCTGGTTAAAAATGGCAACACGTTCTGTATTGGGCAGTTCACTATTTTTGAGCTCTTTAATTGCATCGGCATATTGTGTGCCTTCATCCTTTGTTCTAAATACTTCTTTCCACACACTCCAAAACTCTTTGGCTGTTACTGTTGTTGCAAACCTTGCTTCGTTTACAGCTAATGACAAAACCAGGTTACTGTATAAGTATAGTGCCTTGATGCCATCTTCCTGCTGGTTGCGTAAATGTTGCGAAATAGCTTGTGCAACGGGTTCTTTAATGACATTGCTTTTACATTCAATAATCACCATAGGAATGCCATTGATGAATATTACTACATCGGGGCGGTAATGGTCGTTTCTATCGCTACGCAATACACTGTATTCTTCGGTAATATGAAAGCTATTGTTCGCTATGTTCTTCCAATCGATGTACTGAAAGGAAAAACTCTTTTTATCGTTTAAAACAGTTTGTTCCAGGCTTTTACCCAAAGTAATTAAATCATAAAAAGCCTGGTTGGCTTTAATAAACCCATCCTGAATGGGCAGTTCCCTCAAAGTTATAATGGCTGTATTGATATTACTATCGGAAAAAGTAAATTCTTTGCCTTTATATTGTATGCTATTAATTTTCTCTAATTGCTGCTTTAAGATTGGTTCCAATAATACGTTGCTTGTTCTGTTACTTCTTAGCTCCATTGCTTCATCTGGAGTAAGATAAGTATAGCCCATTTTTATCAGCAGTTGAAGCGCTGGTATTTGAGAGATATGGTCTTCTATATAACTTGGTGTGCTCATTTTAATTGAGAATTAAGAGTAAAATGGAAAGTGCTTACTATATGCAAGGCTTAGTTTACCTCATTTGGATGGCTATTTAAATTAGTTTGTACATTACTCATTTTCTGACACTTACGAGCTTAATTGCATTTGTTTATTTTAAATCCTTTGATTAAGTAAACTTTTTCAAAAAATGTAACTATGTTTGCACTGTTCATTGTACCACATTAGGACAATTGAATTTCGAAGCCCGATGCGCCAGGATGTGTACCGGGCTTTGCGTTTTAATACACTTCTGGCAAACGTTTTTTACTTTTATTCTTAATCTGCTTCACCCCACCCAGTTCTTTCGAGAGATGATAAGCCGTTATCAAATAATAATCGGTGTGGCTTCTTTGCGGTTCTAAAACCACTACATAATTTTCTGAATTGTCGTGTATATAAGTCCTGATTACATCTTTACCATTTATACGGTCTGTATAACTAAACACATCAATTTTATCAGGTGCAGTTTCATCAATATGATGTTTAACCCAATGCAATCTTTTTGATCGCTCATAATCAAAAACAGTTCGGGATTTAATTTTCTTTCCAGCCTCATCTATTTGCTCTTCGACCATGCAAGTTAGATGGCTAAAAAGCGTTTCCATATCGGATTGCCCCTGAGCTTTAAATGGCCTGATAATTTTAGTTCTAAAATTAAAGCCTTCATTTTCACAAATATCTCTATTGAATATCCTTTTTAAAGACACAATCCTTTCATGCTCTGATAAATGAACTATTTCCAATAACTGATTATATATTTTGATAAGGTTTGTAGGCATTATTTTAAGTCTATAAAAAATTTATTAAATTTTTGTTCCGCTTGTAGTGAAGGCTGAGATATTGGTTTGCCGCAATGCTTTTCTATTTTTTCAATAATTTTATTTTTTGCGGTTACCTTATTCAATCCTCTCAATTTATAATTGATGGCACCCATTAAAATATCTGCCATTTGCATCAACTCACTTTCAAAAGATTGTATTGCCTGTAATGTTCGTATATTTTGATAATCCCTTTCTAAATACAATTTAAGGCTTGACGCTTTTTTATAACTGTGTGTATCTTTCCTGTCTATATAAATATTGTAAAAGCAATCAGCAAATATTTTTTTACTAAGCAATTGAAAATACATTTTATCATAAAAATCATCATGAGATTGCCCAAAATCTGTATGCTTAAGTTTTGACTTATCAATAATAACTGCTCTAAACTGTAGGTCGGTCATAAAGAAATATTCAACCACATCATTATAAAAAGGGTATTGCGATTTAGAAAGGGAACCCCATTTCATTTCTCCTTTGTAATGGTGCTTCAACTTTAAGTCTCTTATAGCCCTGTTGTGCAACGTAAGTTGGTGATAAGGCGTACTTATATAAGAAAGCAACATAAAAGGCTGTCCGTCCTTTTCGATATGAGTGCTTTCATCGCAATAAAAAATATAGGTTTTGCTCATAAATAATTGTTTAAATTTTTACCCTTGTTTTACCAGTTAACAATTGCTGCATCAACCCTTTTTTTTGCAGTTGCAGTGTTTGTAGCTTTTGTTGATATTTGTTGAGTTCCGACATTGCAGCATCTAAAATATCTGCTATAGCTTTTTGTTCTTTAACATCAGGAATTTTCACTTCCAGTTTTAGAAGATCAGTTTTACTCATTACTCTATTTCTACCTGCTCCACCAGGAGAAATAAGCTCCATTAAAAATTTGAAATATTTCTGTACAATAAAATGCCTAAAGAATTCTGGTATTGCTGTTTGAGTTTTGAATGTATAGGTTGGAAAGCGGTGAGATACTAACCCTCCCTCATCCTTCTTACTTACAATGGCCAAGGCTTGTTCCCAAGCAAATGTGATGTTTACGATAAGGTCGTTTTCTTTTACTTCATATAAATATCCATTGCTACATCTTCCGGGTCAATATCATGTTTATGAAAAATACCTTTACCGTGACTTCGTAAACCTAATGCCAAATATTTGCCTGATGGCTTTGGAACTTCTCTTGGTGTATATGTTAAGCACTCATTTAATGGCGTTAATTTCCATTTTTTCTCAAACCCTTTTACTCTTATTTTACCAGTCAATAATTGCTGCGCCAGTCCTTTATTTCTATCTTTTATTTTTTCAATAATGCCTTTGCAATTATCTATTGCCACATCCCAGGTAGAAAGTATGATGGCTATTTTTTGTTGCTCGGGAAGTGGTGGAATAGGAATTTGTAATTGTTTTACATCAGAACAATTTATAGCTGGGTAATTTGATCCAACAATTAAATTATAAAATTGCTTTTGAATAAAATTTGAAAAAATAAATTGGTACAGAAACTGATTATGGCATTCGTTTGCAGTTATCACTGCGAAACCTGTTGATGCAATTAAATTTTCTACATCGTCATTTATTATAGAAAAGCCTTGTAAATTGGGTCTAACTGTTGACATCAGAATATCACCTTTCTTAACAATTCTTCTTGCTCTTGAAGGTGCATTTTTAAAAACTTGTCTTGTGGTTTCAATTTGAAAGAAATCACTATCTACATCTGATAAAGAAATATAATTAAACTCATAGTGAGGTTCGGTTGTGCTTTTTAAACTTTCGTTATCCACAAATGCGACTTCACCCAACCTCTTCACTTCCCAATCTGTAGGTATTAAGCCAATGGATGTTTGCTTGTATGTTGTTGTCTGCATTAGGATTTTTTGGATTTTAGGATGGAAGGATTGGTCGTATTTTCTTCTACCATTTTATCAAAATCGCTTACATAATTTGCTAATTGCCGGGCATTATATTTTTCGTATTCCTTTTCTGCCAGTGCCAATGCTATATCTTGGCTTATTTTACCTTTATCCTGCAGTATTTCCATTTCATTAAACTGTAAAAAACTATGTAGTTTTTGTACCCAGTCGTTCATGTACATTATTACTCCCTTTTGGGCTTGTAGTTCGGCATAATCTAAGTAAAGCGTTACAATTCTATTAAGCTTATCAAGTTCATGGGGGTTTAAATAGTTTTTTGCTATGCCTGCATCTTGTTTTCTTATGTTGCCTGCCGGTGCATTTTTCCAGGTGGTTAGCCCCATATTTAGCTGGGTGCTGTCGGCACGGCTATAAATTATTTCGGCTGCCGTTTGTTGCGTAATTGCCCAGTGTAATTTGTTTTGCACGGTGGCAAAAAATTGTTTTGTGGTTTCATTATCTACACTGTAATCTGCGCTGCATTGTGCATATATGTCGGTTATTTTTTGGTAAAACCGCCTTTCGCTGCTGCGTATATCTCTTATACGGGCCAATTGTTCTTCAAAATAATCCTTACCAAAAGGGTTGTTTGGATTTTTGAGCCTTTCATCATCCATTGTAAACCCTTTAATGATGTATTCTTTAAGCCTTTCGGTGGCCCAAATTCTAAATTGTGTTGCTTGGCTGCTATTTACTCTGTAGCCTACAGAAATAATAGCATCGAGGTTGTAATATTTTGTTTGGCTTTGCTGCATTTTTCCTTCAATAGCTCCGTGTGCTGTGGTATGTTCTAAAATGGAACTAACCACAACTTCCTGCAATTCGCCACTTTCAAAAATATTTTTTAAATGTTTGGTAATAGCCGGTCTTTGCACTCCAAATAAATCAGCAATTTTTTGCTGCGTAAGCCAAAGGGTTTCATCTTTTATAAGTATTTCTACCTTAACATTACCATTAGCGGTTTTGTATAAAAGCATTTCGCTAAAGCCTTGTGGGTTTGGTATATTTTTTTGTTTTGCCATAATATTTATTGTTAGTTGTCAGTCATTAGTATCAACTGTAATAATTCCATTACAATTATCTTTTTAAATTATGGCAAATCCGCCATAATTTATTTTTAGTTCTATCGAATTCGATGGAACTAAAGCAATCCCAATTCCAACAAATAATCTTCCATCTGCTTTTCCACTTCGGTCAGTTGTTTTTTTAAATCTACAATGCTGGCTTGTGTGGCCTTAATATCTACTTCAGCTTCTTCCTCAAACGTATCTACATACCTGGGAATATTTAGGTTGTAATCATTCTCAATAATATCTGCAATAGTGGCTCTGTAACTGTATTTATCTTCTATTACAGTACCTTTATTTGTGCTAAGCGGGGCTGCGGTTTTAAAGGCTTTAAAGGTTGATACAATATGCTTAATATCTCCATCTCGTAGCTTATTTTGGTTTTTGCCATTGTCAAATTCCCTGCTGGCATCAATAAATAATACATCTTTATTATTGCCTTTACCACGATTGAAAATGAGTATTGCTGCCGGAATTCCTGTACCAAAAAATAAATTTGCAGGTAAGCCAATAACAGCTTCTAATAAATTTTCGTCTATTAATTTTTTACGTATCTGTCCTTCGCTGCTGCTGCGGAATAATACACCATGCGGAACTATTACACCTACCTTGCCTACATCTTCGTAAGTGGTTTCTATCATGTGGCTAATGAACGCATAATCGCCTTTGCTCTTAGGTGGAACGCCTCTGTGAAAACGGTTGAACTGATCGGCAATCGCCGTATCGGCACCCCACTTGTCGAGTGAGAACGGAGGATTTGCAACCACTATATTGAACTTCATTAACTGATCCTTCTCCAGTAGTTTAGGGTTGTTGATGGTATCACCCCATTCTATTGTAGCACTGTCCTGTTCGTGCAGAAACATATTCATACGGCACAATGCCCAGGTGCTGCCGTTATTTTCCTGCCCGTACAGTGAATAATTTTTGCCGTTTACTTCTTGTGCAACTTTAATAAGCAAGGAGCCAGAGCCACAAGTAGGGTCGCAAATACGATTGCCGGGTTGTGGATCTACTAATTTTGCCAATACAGTACTCACTTCCCCAGGTGTATAAAACTCTCCGGCTTTTTTACCGGCCTCTCCTGCAAAAAGTGAGATAAGGTACTCGTAGCTATCGCCAATAATATCGTTGCCTTCTAAATGCGAGGGTTGCAAATCCAAAGCAGAAAAATCAACTAACAGGTTTTTTAAAATTGCATTTCGTTGTTTGGTTTGCCCAAATACGGTTTCAGAATTAAAAGAAATACTACGGAAAACCATTGCTAATTTAGCTCTGTTGGCATCTTCTAAGGCGGTTAAACCAATATCTATAATTTCACCGATATTGGCTTCGGCACGTTGTTCGTATATATAATCGAAACTACTTTCTGCAGGCAGTATAAAGCGCTCTCTTTGCAATTGGCGTTTTACCATTTCTTCATTGCCAGGATATTTTTGTCTGTATTGTTCTACCTTATCTTTCCAAACATCGGATAGGTATTTTACAAACAACAATGTGAGTATATAATCCTTGTACATGCCACTACCCATTACAGGACGAAGGCTATCACAAGCTTTCCAAACGATGTTGTTGATTTCTTTTTGAGTTATTTTATTTTCTGCCATTTTTCTTAGTCCTTTTTAGGGTTAGCACCATTAATTAAATCATTTAAAGAATTGATATTATTCTGTTCCAGGAATGTATCCAGGTGCATATCGCTTCTCACATGTAAGTTAATATCATATTGTTTTTCAATTGTACCGATATGGGTATCTCCTCTCTTTTCACGCAATTGCCCATCATTGTTTCTGCCTCTTTCTCCTTTCATACCAGGAGCATCATTTTTAATTTTACTCATTTTGTTACTATTTAATAATTTTTGATAATGCTGTTTGAAATAATAGTTGTTTTTTTTTGATCAGGTTTTCAGTTAATTCAAGGTCTTTAATATATAGCTCCTGTAAAGCCACAATTTTATGTTGCTGCGCTATTGGTATAAGATTAAATGTAAAATCCAACAGTTCATTTTTACGGATAGAAGGAATTGAACTGCCTGCACCGGATTGTTGAAAGTGAAGCAGGTTTTTGGGCAGATTTAATACAGAAACCAGATAACCAGGTATAATTTTTTGGGGATTGGGTTTAATAATAAAAAAAATTGATGATGCCACTGCTTTGCCAAATTCTGCCTTATATAGAGCTGCAAAAAACCGGAATCCTTTAGCAGCAAATAGGACATCGCCCTCTTCAAGGAGATTGCTATTGGTTTTTTCATCATCTTCCAAAAAAGCGTCATTATTGCCAACAAGTTGCCCCAAATCTTTAAAATGCTTGGCTTGCAAGTATTTAATAGATCCGCTCTTGCTGGGCTGTGCGTAGTAACCGAATTGAATATGTGCAATATTTTTTAACTTTACTTCCATCTAAATATTATTGTAATACTATTCTAATTTATGCAAATATATTTCAATTGTAATAATAAATATAATTTAATTTACTGTAGAGTTATTCATAAATTAAATAAATTACCACTTGGTGTATAAGACTACTGATGCTAAACCACAAAAAGTCAGGGAATTCTTTCCTTAAGTGCTATACGTACTATATTAAGTATAGCAAAAAACTGTTAACCTTGAAAAATGTATTGATACCACTATGACTTATGCCAGCAAACTCAATACCATGTGGAATGCTGGCGATTATAATAAAAAACAACGGTTGCAATTTTTGCTCTTCCCTGAAGGAATATCCTACAATCGTATAAAGGACGAGTGTCGAACCAAAAGAGTGAATACTGTTTTCCTCTATATCTCCCAACTGGCAAGCATTTTAGGGGAAAAGAAAAGCGGCAACAGCGGTTGTAAAACCGATGTCGCCGCTTTAGTGGAGAGTATCGGGGTCGAACCGACGACCTCTTGCATGCCATGCAAGCGCTCTAGCCAACTGAGCTAACCCCCCAAAAGGATTGCAAATA
>JANXXM010000092.1 GCA_025350645.1 Ferruginibacter sp. | reverse complement strand
TTGAATAATGTCTGGGTTGTTTACAATTGTCAGTTTATAAACTTCTCTACTGTTATTTGCAAGTTCTTGTTTCCAATTAAATTGCCACTCATTTTTCTTGGTGGATTGTTTTAAGTCTTTCGTTGTAAAAGTTGAAACTTCTGTTTGAAAACTGTCTCCCGATATAGTATTTTCTATCGAGTTTGTTAGCTTGTCAATTAAGAAGTCTAAATGATTTATTTTGTCTTTTTTCACTATACAAATTTAATGAAAATTGGCTAAAAATCTCTAAAGTTTGTGCAGGTTTGAGTGGTCAAATAATATGGCGTACAACTCTGGTATCATCAACAAAATACACCACTATTTCATATTAAACAATTTTAATTTTATTATTGATCAATAAAATTTTATAAAAAATACGCAAAATTTTTTTATAAAAAATCTGCGGAAATACAACTTTTGGTTTGTTGCGTAAATTAAAAAAGCTCAACAAATTATAAGCTTTTTTTCTGAGTATTTCATCCAGCGGGCTTTCAATTTTACCCAAATCTTTTATACTTACATGGGTGTAACGTAAAGTGTTTTTAATATCAGCATGCCCCAGTAAGTCCTACGCCTTGGTGCGTATTTTCACACACTAACAAAGTAACCAAATAAACCAATTTAATATTATTTTATGCTGCACTCTTTTTATACCTGCCGTTTTATGGGATACGAATTAGGGCTGGGGCAGCATTGAATGATAAGTAAAACACAGAGGTCTAAATTACACAGAAGTGCGGCTAAAAATGATGGGCTATTTACTTTTATTTAAACCATCCTTTTTAGGGTGACTTTTTTTTTATAACTTACTTTCTCTAAAAACGACTGCTGCGTATGAACGAACAATCCCGGATGTTTGATTTTTTATATTATCAACTGGAAAAATTTCCTAAAAGCGATATGCTTACTGCCAAAATAAACGGAGAGTGGGTGCCACTAAGTACAGCAGCAGTAGCAGACCTGGCAAATAAACTAAGCGCAGGCTTACTAAAACTGGGCGTGAGCGGTAATGATATGACACCGGAAACACAGGATAAAATTGCCCTTATATCCCGCAACAGGCCAGAGTGGCTTTTGCTAGATATTGCCTGCCAGCAAATAGGCGTGGTACTTTGCCCCATTTACCCAACAACCAATGTAAACGAGCTACAGTTTATTTTTAATGATGCTACAGTAAAATTTTCTTTTAGCAGCGATGCAGATATTTTAGATAAGGTAAATACCATCAGGCCTTTTGTACCCTCACTGCAAAAAATATTTAGTTTTGATGATGAAAAAGGAGCTGAGTATTGGCGTACAATTATTGATAGTGTAACCCCCAAAGATTTACTGCAACTGGAAAAAGTAAAGCAACATATAAAGGCAGAACACCTGGCTACCATTATTTACACCAGCGGCACCACCGGCACTCCAAAAGGTGTAATGCTTAGCCATCGCAATATTGTAAGTAATGTAATGAATGGTAAAAACAGTTTTCCGTTTACAGATAATCCTTCTGGCAGATCGCTTAGTTTTTTACCTCTTAATCATATTTTTGAACGCCTTGCTTCCTATATTTTTATATACAGCGGCCACTCCATTTATTTTGCAGAAAGCCTGGATGCCATTGGCGAAAATTTAAAAGAAGTAAAGCCTACCGTTTTTTGTACTGTGCCCAGGCTGCTGGAAAAAGTGTACGAAAAAATAATGACCAAGGGTGCGGAGCTTACCGGAATAAAGAAAAAACTTTTTTACTGGGCGGTAGATCTTGCCAACAAATATGATAATTTAAAAAGCGGCGGCATAAGTTATAACCTTCAACTTGCCCTGGCCAATAAAATAATATTTAATAAATGGCGGGAGGCACTGGGCAATAATATAGGATACATTATTACCGGCGGGGCGGCTTGCCAGGTAAGGCTTTTACGCATTTTTAATGCTGCTAAAATTCCTATATACGAAGGGTATGGGCCTACAGAAAACAGCCCGGTAATAAGCGTAAACTGCAGGTACAAAGACGGTATGAAATTTGGCACCGTAGGCCCTGTACTGCAGGGGCAGGAGGTAAAACTAATGCCCGATGGAGAAATATGTGTAAAAGGCCCCAGCGTAATGATGGGGTATTATAAAAGGCCGGATCTTACTGCAGAAGCAATTATTGACGACTGGCTGCACACCGGCGATATTGGTATTTTTGAGGATAAAAAATACCTTAAAATTACTGATCGTAAAAAGGAATTATTTAAAACCAGCGGAGGTAAATATGTAGCACCACAGCCCATAGAAAATAAAATGAAAGAGTCGCCGTTTATAGAGCAACTCATTATTATTGGTGCCGAGCAAAAATTTGTGGGAGCACTCATAGTACCTTCATTCGCTAATTTAAAAGAGTGGATGCAGCATAAACAAATTCCTTTTACTACAATAGAAGATGCAGTTAATAACCCCAAAGTACTTTCTTTATATAAAGAAATAATTGAGTCGTTTAATAAAAGTTTTAACCATGTGGAGCAGGTTAAAAAGTTTGAACTAATGCCAGATGAGTGGACCATAGAAAGTGGGGAACTTACTCCTACATTAAAACTAAAAAGAAAAGTAATTATGGAAAAATTTAGGAAAAACGTAGAGCGTATTTATCAATAATAATTACAGGCATGCTTTTATAATTTCCGGAAGCGTTTCAAATTCTTTTGATTTATCTACAAAAGCATCTGCACCATTATCGCAAAACAACCGGCGGTAATAAGATGTGGCTTTATTACTTACAATAATAACTTTGGTAAGAGGGTAATGCTGCTTTACAAACAGGAGAATATCTATTCCGTTTTTTTCTCCCAGCATTATATCCAGTAAAATAATATGGGGCTTGTGCAACTCAATACACTCTATTGCAGTAGTATAAGAAATAGCAGTATGCACTGTGGTTATAAAAGAAAGCTCCTGTAGTATTTGCTGCATACGGGTAAGAACGAGGGCAGCATCATCTATTATTAAAATACTGGTAAAGGTGGGTGAAAGCTCTTTTTTCAAAAAAATATTTGGGACAAGTTGTACTATTTTTTGCACAAAAACTGTAAACGTATTATAAAAAACCTGTAGTAGAAATGCTATTGTTTACAACAATTTATGCTCTACAGCATACAAGGTAATATCTGCATTGTTTTTCATGTTCATTTTGGCTAGAATCCTTGCCCGGTAGGTACTTACAGTAGTTACACTTAAAAAAAGTGTTTCTGCAATTTCAGAAACAGAGCGCCCACCGGCCAGCATTTTTAATACACTAAATTCCCTGTCAGATAAATATTCGTGAGATTCTTTTTCTGAATCATGATCCAGCGTAGAGGCTAATTTTTCTGCAACTCCGGGGGTAATATATTTTTTGCCCAGTAATACTTTTTGTACAGCATTTACCAGTTCATCGGGTGCGGTATCTTTACTTAAATACCCGGCTGCACCTGCTTTTAATACCCGCAGTGCATATTGATCTTCGGGGTGTATGCTCAAAATTAAAACCGGAAGCATTGGTTTTATTTGTTTGATTTGCTGTAGTGCATCCAACCCGCTGCGGCCAGGCATGCTCAAATCACTTATCACCACATCCCAGTCTGCCTTCATCACTTTTTTTACAAGATCTTCGGCATCTGCCACCTCTTCTATAACAGCACCTGCAAAGCCTTCCAGCAATATTTGCCGCAAGCCCCGCCGTACTACCGTATGATCATCTGCTACCAATATCCTTAACATAAATTTTTTTTAGCGTAATACCGTTTTGTAAAAATTTGTAGGTTTGAAGCGAATATACTACAAGCAAAAACTATACTAAAAATAACATACTGTCTACATTATTTTATTTATTTAAAGGTACAGTAATTATAACAGAGGTGCCGCTGCCGGTATTTCCATTTATTTCGTATGTGCCATATATAAGTAATGCTCTTTCCTTCATCCCCAGTAATCCCAGTGTTTTTTTACCAGCTATATCTTCGCTCAAGAAACCAACGCCATTATCTTTTATATTGAGCGTAATGGTTTCATTATCTACAATAAGAAAAATTTTTACTTTGGTAGCCAGTGAATGCCGCAGCACATTGGTAAGGCTTTCCTGAAAAATGCGGAATATGGCTGTAGCTATATCATTTTTTACAGTAATGTTGTTTACGTTGCTTTTAAAAGTTGTTTTTATTTCTGAACGTTTTTCAAACTCATCGCTCTGCCATTCCATTGCAGCTACCAGGCCAAGATCATCTAGTATGCTCGGCCTTAATTCAGTAGCTATACGGCGTACCGTTACTACTGTTTTATCTATCAGTTCTATGGTATCTATCATTTTTTGCTGTATGGCTTCATTATCAGATTTTATGTGTTTATTGAGCCAGGATATATCCATTTTGAGACCGGTGAGTTGCTGCCCCAGTTCATCGTGTATTTCCCTGGCCATGTGTGTACGCTCTGTTTCCCTTATAGTTTCCAGGTGAGAAGCAAGATCTCTTAATGCTTTGTGAGACTGCTGCAGTTTTTGCTCTGCTTCCAGTTTTTCGGTAACATCATTGGCGAGGGTAAGCACGGCTTTTTTATTTTCGTATACAATATCATGGCTTATGATATTTACTTTTATTTGTGTACCATTCATTTTTACATGTGTATCATTTTTTAAACTTTCTAAATTACCGGGTACCGATAATAATTCTTCTTTTTGAATAACAGGATCAATTTTTGGATGGAGTGCTGCAGGGTCCATATTCAGAAAAGTTTCGCGGCTGTAACCGTAAGATGTAATGGCTGCACTATTTACATCAAGAAAAATTTTTGCTGCCGTGTCTATAATCCACATAGGGAGTGGATTTTCATCAAACAAAACCCTGTATTTATATTCAGAAGCCTTAAGTGCTTCTTCTGCTTTTGTACGGGCAGTTACATCTCTTATTATAGCCTGTAGCCGGCCATCATCCAGTTTTTTACCACTTATTTCCACATTTATTTGTGTACCATTTTTCTTTTCCAAATCCCGCAGGGTAAGCACCTGCAGCCCGTTGAGCATTTCTTTAAACCGCAGGGGTTGTTTTTTCATATCTGCTTTTCTAAACAAATCTGCCACATTCATTTTAAGCAGTTCTTCTTTACTATAACCGGTAAGTGCCTCGCCGCTTGCGTTTACATCCAGGTATTGCCCCTGGTCGTTGGTTATAAAAATACCATCTGATGCTTGCTCTACCACCCGCCTAAATTTTTCTTCGCTTTGTTTTAATTCCTTCTGCGATTGTACTTTTTCTGAAATATCAATTCCTACACCCATTAAACAACTCTCCCCCTCATAGTTTATAACCATACCGGTAAAATAATAAGGAATAAGCCTGCCATCTTTTGTAAGGCAATCTGCTTCCACCGTATCTTCTGTACCATTAAAAACACTGTTTATTTTTTTACTTACCAGTTCTTTTTCTTCTGCAGAAAAAAGTGAAAGCGGATGCATCTTTTTAATTTCATCGGCGGTATATCCGGTTACGGTTACCAGGTTTTTATTCCACCGGTAGTATTGCCCTTTTTTATTAAAAACATAAAAAATTCCGGGCAGGCTGTTTATAATAGAGTCAGATAATTCTTTTTCGAGGAGCAGTTTTTTTTCTGCTGTTTTGCTGGCAGTAATATCTTGCATGGCACCCAGCATACGGTATGCACGCCCCTGCTCATTGTAAATTATGTATGCCCGGTCATACATTACTTTTTCGTTACCCTCTTTATCTATAAAACGAAATTCTTCTGTGAGCACATTACCTTTTGCGGATAATGTTTTCTTTAAATTTTTTATAATCCTTTCCTGGTCGCCGGGGTGAATCCGGTTAAGAAAACCATCCATTTGCAGTTTATAATTAGTAGGAATACCGAAGTGCGTAGAAAAACTTTCATTGCCCCATAATTTATTACTCAGCATATCCCAGTCCCAAAGGGCATCGTTTGTGGCTTTGGCTACAAATTGAAATCTTTCGTTAGATGATTTTAATGCTTCTTCGGATTTTATCAATTTTTCTTCTGCTTTTTTCCTTACGGTTATATCATGATAATAAACAGAAATTCCATCTTTACCGGGGTATATCAAATCTTCATACCATTTATCTTCTTTGGAAAAATACAGCTCCAGCCGCTCTGCATTGCCGCTAAGTGCTGCATGCTGCAGTGCGTGGTAAAATGGCTCACCCACTATATCCGGAAAAACATCCCATATTTTTTTCCCGATAAGATCTGCTTCAGTTTTGCGGTGCATAGCTGCTGCAATATTATTTACATGCGTGTATCTCCACTCTTTATCCAGTGCAATAAAGGCATCTGTAATACGCTCAAATACCTGGTTTAATTCTGCTGCTTTTACCTTTACCTGCTGCTGCAGGTTTTGGCTAAAATCCATCAGTTGCTTCTCCAGTTTTTTTCTTTGGGTTATATCTCTAATTACAGATACAGTGCCGGTATTTTTACCTTCCTTATCCTGTAAAATGGAAGTGTGCATTTCTGCAACTACCAGGCTTCCATCTTTGTGCCGGTGTTGCACTTCTCCCTTCCACGATTCTATTCCCTGTACGCCGTGAAGAATAGGATTTTGTGTATCGTTTTCAATGGCAGGCGGTAAAATCTCATTTATATGCCTGCCTGTAATATCTCCTTCTGCAAGTCCGTATAATTGCTCTGCATGCACATTCCAGTTGGTTATATAGCCTGCATTATTTGTAGTAACAATAGGATCCGATATATTTTTTAATAAGATAGCATTATACTGCAGCCTGTTATTTACTACCTGTGCGTTTTCAATATCTTTTTTTAGAAAAAAATAGCCTGTAAAGATTGATGCCAGAAATAAAAATGATAAAATAAAAAAAATAATGGTAAGCCTTCTGGCATAAATTTCCCTGCCATTATTGGATTGCAACAGCAGCAGCCTGTTTTTATCCTGCAGGGTATCTATAGCATTTATAATTCTATCCATTAATACTTTTCCCTGGCCGTTTTGTATAACAGCAGCGGCAGAGTCGTAGCCCTGTATGCGCCTGGTTTCTACTACAAGTTTTGTAAATTTTATTTTGTCTGTTACCATAGAGGCGAGTGCAGAAATTTCCTTTCTGGTTACCTTGTCATTCTCTGCCACTTGCTTTATTTCATTTATTTCTGTTTCTGTTTTTTTTAATGCATCCGTATAGCCGCTTAAAAAACTTTCATCGCCGTTTAAGGTAAAGCCACGCTGGCCAGTTTCTATAGTTTGTATTTTTAAAAAAAGTTTTTCCAGTTCATTTAACGTGCTCAGTGCGGATTCTACATTCCTACTTTCCGCTGCGGCCTCACGCATATTTATAAAAACGATGAGCATAAACACAGCTATGCACAGCACGGTTATACCTAGTGCCACCTTCATTTTGGTAACGGGTTTTAAACCCTTTAACCTACTACCGGCAGTTTGAATGAAACGCTTAATATGCATCCTTTTCCTTTTTCTGTATCTATTGTTAATTTGCCATTGTGCAGGTATGCCCTGCTGAGTATATTTTTTAAACCTACCCCATTTTTATTTTGCTTTAAATCAAACCCTGCGCCATTATCCTTTATGGTAACAGTAAGAAAATGCCCTTTTTCTTTAAGCGTAATCCATACTTTTTTGGCTTTGGAATGTTTTTGAATATTGTTGAGTTGCTCCTGCATAATTCTAAATATGGTGAGGCGCAGGCTTTCGGATAGCTTCTTCTCATCAGTAATATTCCATTGGGTGATGATGGCAAAATTACTTACAGGTTCAATGCTTTCTACCAGTTCATCCAGCGCCATCAGCAGGCCTACTTCTCCCAAAGATGGTGGCAGCAACGATTTGGAGAGGCTGCGTATTTCTGAAACTGCAGATGTTATAAACCCTTTTGCAGACTGTAGCAGCACTGTGCGCATATTTTCATTTTTTAATGCATGCTCAATATATAATTTTGTGGTGGCCAGTATTTGGTTTATGTTATCATGCAGTTCTTTGCCCAGTTCTTCTCTTTCCTGCTCCTGTGCAGTTATTACAGCACCGGTTATTTCATTTTGCCTAAGCCGTCTTTCCACACTCAGTTTTTGCTCCAGTTCAGTTTTTTCTGTTATATTATTTGCAATGGCAAGGCAGGCTGCTTTTCCATAATAATCTATGGTGCGAAAATTTATTTCCATAAGCTTAATGCTGCCGTTTTTTACCTGCTGTTTTAGGGTGAGCGTGGTTTTATAATCCTGCTTTGCAGTTATTCTTTTGCCCAGTATCTGCAGGGGTCTAATGCCCTCTTTGGTTACAAGCGCTTTCATACCCAACTTTACAAATTCTTTTTTGGAAAAGCCATATTCTTTTATGGCAGCTTCGTTTACTTCTATTATAGAAAAATCCTGCGGGTTCCATATAAAAATAGCAGCGGGGTTGCTGTTAAAAAGATTACGATAATTTTCTTCTGAGTTTCTTAATACCTGCTCAAAATATTTTCGGGAAGTAATATCCCTGAAGTGAATAGCTACGGCATGTATATCCGGCTCATGCAGTAAATTATGAAATGCAGATTCCAGCCAAATAAATTCTCCGTTGTGCATTTTATACCGGTACTCTGCATTTTTTACACTACCGGGTGTGGCTATTACTTCTTTAAAAATACGATCTACTCTTTCCACATCTTCTTTATAAATAAGATTTTCTTTGCTGTTGTCATAATCTTCATCATTTTTATAACCGAGTATTTTTTTACCGGACAGGCTTATCTCCAGCGTTTCTCCTTTTTCATTAACCAGCGATAAACCTTCGCTGCTTTTTTCAATCATATTTCTAAAACGCCTTTCGCTGGCTTTTAAAATTTCTTCTGTTTCCTTTTCTTTGCTCACATCCGTCATTATTGCAAAAAAGCTTTTTTCATTATTGTTATCTTGTGGTTGGCCTTGTATTCTAAGCCAGCTCTTTTGCTGTGTTTTGGTTTGTATAAGTACATCTTTTGCAAATGCTTTATGGGCATTAAACCTGGTACGCAAGTATTTTAATGTTTGCTCCGTAGTGCATAATTGTTTAAAGAAATCAATAAAACCAACACCTTCTATTTCTTCCCTGCCATAGCCGGTAATGGTGGAAAAAGATTCGTTTATCCATTGTATAATGCCGGCAGCATTTGTAATGGCTACAGCATTTATAGTTTCGCTGGCTATTTTAGATAACTTTTTAAGTTCTTCTTCTGCTTTTTTTTGTTTAGTTATATCTTGCGTTGCTCCTATCAGTCTTATTACTTCGCCGGCTTCATTTCTTACTACATAGCCCCTGTCCATTACGGTAGCATACATGCCATCGTTGCGCAGCATACGGTTTTCTAGTTCAAAGTTTATAAGGGTTTTGTCTTTTAAAATTCGTTCTACCAGTTCATCTGCTTTGGCTCTGTCATTCGGGTGCGTTCTATCCCACCAGCTATCTACCAGCGCACTTTCATTGTGTGTTTGCTTGCCAAAAACTTTGTTCCATCCGTCTTCGCTGCGAAAAACTTTATTGTTTAGCAGGTCCCAGTCCCACATCATATCGTTGGTGGCTTTAGATACAAGTTCGTAGCGCTCGTTGCTTTGTATTAATGCCGTAGCAGTACTGCTGTTTTTTATAGAAAAGGTCACACATTTTTCTATAAGTAATGGGTCTTTAATATTATCTGTAAGATAATCGTGTGCGCCGTTTTCCAATAACTCCATAGCCACTGCCTGGTAATTTTTAGGGGCTAAAATAATGATGGGAATTTTATTATTATACGAACGAATTTTTTCAATGATAGAAACAGATTTTTCTTTTTGCTGGCAAATACGCAGAAAAATTACATTCGTTCCTAATATTTTTATTGCCTTTTCTATTTTACCGTTTTGGGTTATCAGCCTGCAGGATTTTATTTGTAGAGCGGTGCTTTTAAGCAAAGCTATAAATGCAACAGCTTTTTCTGCATCATCATCCAGCAGCAGTATTTTTATAGAAAGCTTCCCATTCATGCTTTAAAGGTATTCGATTGCACCCTTTTTATAAAAATAATTAATAACGCAAATTCCTGCTGTAGTATCTTATCGTTATTTGCTAAGTTTGCTTATTCGTATCCCCTAAAAACATCCATCTTTAAACTTTTAAGATTACTGAGTATGAAAAAATTTTTATTAATTGATGACCATGTTGTAGTAAGATCTGGCATAAAAATGCTGCTGGCAGATATTTACAAAGATGCAGAAGTAGATGAAGCAAAAGATGGCGACAGCGCACTGGAAAAAGTGCAGAAAAAAAATTATGATCTGGTAATGCTGGATATTCAGATGCCTAACACGGATACTTTTGCGCTAATGGAAAATTTTAAAATTAATTTTCCGGATCTTAAAGTGCTGATGTTTTCCATGAGCCCGGAAAATATTTATGCGCTGCGTTTTATGAAAGCAGGTGCCAGGGGTTTTATAAGTAAAGATGCCCCATTAGAAGAAATTATAAAAGCGATTGATAAAGTTTTAAATAATAAAAAATATATTAGCGAAGAGTTGCTCTCTATTCTTGCGGAGGGTACATCTGGCGGCGCTGAGGTAAATCCTTTTACTACATTGTCTGGCAGAGAATTTGAAATTGTTTCCATGTTATTATCCGGTAAAACCATTAGCGGTATTGCTGCAATTCTTACATTGGGAATATCTACCATTGGCACACATAAAAGCCGCATTTTTACAAAATTAAAGGTTACTAATTTGCTCGAGTTAAAGGAACTGGCTAACTCGTATAATTTTGGGAAATAGGTTTTACAGGGTATAGATGATGGTGAGTGATATCCTTTTAATTAGCTAGCCATGTAATTATTTTATTTTAAAATAATTTTCATGTTTATGGTATCTTTTGCCAGGGGATAATTTTTATATAGCACGCATTTTTGATCCTAAGAATAATTAATTTCTTTATGTTTCATTTTTACGGTTGCTTTATATTTACTTACCGCCATTACTTTACTAATGCAGCCCATTCGTTCATACTTTTTTCAATAACTTCCAATGGCATGCAACCATCTTTTAAAAAAGCAGTATGAAAATCTGCAAGGGAAAATTTGCTGCCGAGCTGTTTGCTGTATTTTTCCCGAAGCTCTTTTATTTTTAGAGCACCTGTCTTGTAACTCAATGCCTGCGCAGGATACACCATGTAGCGTTCTATTTCTGCCACGGCACCCTCTTGGCTTATGGCTTCATTTTCCATCATATATTTTATGGCTTGCTCCCTCGTCATTTTACCAGTGTGCATGGCCACATCTACCACAAGCCGTATAGCCCGGTGTACTTCATCGCCCAGTGCGCCCATGTACTGGTATGCATCTGTGTATAAGCCCAGTTCTTTTCCTAAGCTCTCGCAGTATAATGCATAGCCTTCGCCATAAGCACCATACCAAATAAAACGGCGAAACAGCGGCAGCTTATCATTTTCCATTTGCAGGGACATTTGGTAATGATGACCGGGAATAGCTTCATGTAAAAAAAGACTTTCCATACCGCTGGTGGTATTAAATTTTGTGGCATCTACAATGGGTACATAAAAAATTCCGGGTCGGCTGCCATCTGGCAGGCCGGGGTAATACTCTGCACTTGCACTGGCTGCACGAAAGGCTTCTGTTTGCCGTATTTCAAATGTAGATTTTGGTACGAGGGTAAATATTTTTTTTAGATTTGGTTCCATAGTTGCCTGTATTTTATGAAACGCTGCCAGTACTTCTTCGGGTGTTTTGTAAGGCATAAACTGTTTATCCGTTTTCATAAAAGTAAAGAAGGCGTTAAGGTCTCCGCTAAATTTTACAGCCCCCTTTATTTTTTCCATTTCCAATCGTATCCGCTGCACTTCGGCAAGCCCTGTGGCGTAAATTTCATTAGGGGTTTTGCTGGTTGTAGTCCAGTACTTTACCATGTAATTGTAATATGCCGCACCAGCAGGCAAAGCGTTTACGCCAGTGGTTGTTCTTGCTGCGGGTAAATATACTTTTTGCAAAAAAGCAGCCAGTTTTTTATAGGAAGGTACTATCTGCTCTGTAATGAGTTTGCTGTAAGCCTCTGTAAGCCTGCTTTTATCTACTTCACTAAAAGCCGCAGGTAATAATTTTATAGGTTCGTAAAATAAACTTTTGCCTGCACTATCTGTAACCATTGCCTGCAATTGCGGTATCATTTTAAGCACAATTGTTTTTGGTAAAACATAATTTGCAGCAATACCTTTTTTAAAATAAACAATAGCACTATCGCTCCATGCAGTAAATGCAGTTGCACGCTGCAGCCAGTTATCATAATCTGCTACGGTTTTAAAAGGCTGGTTTCCTGTGCCGGTACCCATTTGTCCCATAAGCAGTGGCAGCCCGTTAAACTGGTCAAAAGGAAAATATTTATTGTTGCCCGTTGCAGTACTGGTAAGATAATTAAGATCCAGCCCCTGCAGCGCAATATTCATTTCGTAAATAAAAATATCGTAGCTTTTTTTATCATTGTCATTCAATGTCTCCCTGGTATAGCTTTTTAGCGAATCATTGTAAGCGGTAAAAAAAGTTTTTATTTGCTGGCGGTAAACATCCGTAAAATCTGCGGGCAATAAATTATTATACCGGACATCGCCATTTGCTGTGGCTTCCAGCGGAAACAATTGCATACGTGCATCATAATAATGTTGCAGCATGCCTGCAAGCTGGGCATTACCCGCTGTATTATTTTTCTTTTTTATGTTGCAGCCTGTGGCAGCAATAAATAGTATAGCTACTGCAAAAAATATTTTTTTCATATAAATGGTTGAAGGAATAAATGTAATTATTTAGTTTAGTAATTAGTATGGTTTTATCAAGCTATGCTTACAGGTTTAAAGGGTTTAGAAGTTTATTTTAGATGCTAAATAGCGAACTACTCATAAAAGTTTTTAGGTGTCTTATTTCGAAATAATAAAAGAACAAACATTAGATTCTCCTGAAAACATTTCCTTTATTTTTGGATAAGCATGTAAAAATAAAATAGGGTAAAAGAAAATTATCATAAATATTTTTTTATTCTATAATTACTGACTTCATTTATTGCAATGACCTACTTTTTTATCCTGAATAAAAATACATTACTCCAATAATACCTTCGTTCCTTTTTTAATTTCCTCCCCATCCTTCCCTGTCCAGGCTTCTGTATTGAATAGCTTCTGCAAGATGCTCGGGCTTTATATCTGCATTGGCACTAAGGTCTGCAATGGTGCGGCTCACTTTTAAAATACGATCATAAGCACGGGCACTTAGGTTTAATTTTTCCATGGCAACTTTTAATAAATTTTGCCCGGCATTGGTTATAATGCAAATTTCTTTTAGTGTTTTACTGCTCATTTGTGCATTGGCATATACGCCTTCGTTTTGTTTGTACCGCTCGGCTTGTATTTCCCGTGCCTGTATTACCCGTTCTCTTATGCTACTACTTTTTTCATATTCTTTTGCAGATTGCAATTCGTTAAATGCTACGGGTGTTACTTCTACGTGCAGGTCTATTCTGTCTAATAACGGACCAGATATTTTGTTTAAATATTTTTGTACTCCTCCCGGCGGGCAGGTGCATTCTTTTTCTGGATGATTAAAGTAACCACAGGGGCAGGGGTTCATAGAAGCTATGAGCATAAAACTTGCAGGAAAATCCAGTGCAATTTTTGCACGGCTTATGGTAACTTTTCTTTCTTCCATTGGCTGGCGCATTACTTCCAGCACGGTTCTTTTAAACTCTGGCAGTTCATCTAAAAACAAAACGCCGTTATGTGCCAGCGATATTTCGCCGGGCTGTGGGTTGCCACCTCCGCCCACCAAAGCCACATCAGAAATAGTGTGGTGCGGCGAGCGAAATGGGCGCTTGCTCACCAGTGTAGCATTCTCCGGAAGCTTGCCTGCCACGCTGTGAATTTTTGTAGTTTCCAATGCTTCCAGTAAAGTGAGTGGTGGCAAAATGGTGGGTAGCCTTTTTGCCAGCATGGTTTTACCTGCGCCCGGCGGGCCTATCAGTATTGCATTGTGGCCGCCTGCTGCAGCTATCTCCAACGCACGTTTTATATTTTCCTGCCCCTTTACGTCGCAAAAATCTATATCGAAATCGCTTTGTGCATTTGCAAATTCTGCACGGGTATCTACTATAGTTTGGGGCAACGATTTTTCATCTTTAAAAAAATCAATCACCTCATTTATATGGCTTACGCCAAATACTTTAAGGTTATTTACCATAGCAGCTTCTCTGGCATTTGCAGCAGGCAATATCAATCCCTCAAAACCTTCTTTGCGGGCTTGTATGGCAATAGGCAAAGCGCCTTTAATAGGGCGTATAGCACCATCCAGGCTAAGCTCGCCCATTATCACAAATTTTTCCAACCGCTCCGGGTTTGTAATTTGTTCTGTAGCACCCAGCGTACCAATAGCAATAGGAAGATCAAAAGCAGACCCTGTTTTTTTGATATCTGCAGGGGCAAGATTTACCACCAGTTTTGTGCGTGGCATGTAATAATGATTGCTCTTTATAGCACTCTCTACCCGCTGCAAACTTTCTTTTACAGCATTATCTGGCAGGCCTACTATAAAATAATGCTGCCCCTGGTTGGTTACATTTACCTCTACCGTTATCGTTATAGCTTCTACACCATATACCGCACTGCCAAAGGTTTTTACGAGCATCTAAATAATATTTTTTCTAAATATATGACAATAATTTTGTGCAGCACCGGCGTTCCTTTAAGTTCAGCAATAATTTTATAGATTATATAAAATTGCTGCGTTTTTTTGGAGTTGTTTAATCTGTAGTTTGAAGAAAGCGGTAGGAGTTAATTACAAATTTGCTATAAAATTTTCTTTGCCGGCAATGGCTCATTTTTATTATCTCTATCTTATATCAGCATTTTAAAATGAGCATTTCGTTTTATTTTATTTGTTACTAAACGGTGTAGTTTTATAATAGCTAATGGTCAATAATTTTATCATTCATCATTGACATCATTACACAAATAAATCGTTGAAAAGTTTTGCTCCCGGCACAACGGAATATTTTTCCAGGTCGGTAATGCCATCCGCAGCCAGTACTTCTTCATCTATAAAAGTATTACCTGTACAAGTGGAAGACGCTTTGCCAAGAATGCTGTAAACCGCATCTGCCACAATACCTGGCGTGCGGCTCATGTTTATAAGGGCCTCGCCACCCAGCAGGTTTTGTACCGCAGCAGTAGCAATGGTTGTACGGGGCCACAGTGCATTAGAGGCAATATTATATTGTTTTAATTCTTCAGCAAGCCCTAGTGCAATCATACTCATATTAAACTTGCTCAGTGTATAGGCAAGGTGGTCTTTAAACCATTTCATATCTAAACTAAGCGGTGGTGAAAGCGTAATGATGTGTGGGTTTCTGGCATTTTTTAAATGGGGTATACATGCTTTGCACATAAAAAAAGTACCTCTCACATTTATATCATGCATCAAATCGAAGCGCTTAGGCTCGGTATGTTCTGTAGGCGTAAGGGATATGGCCGATGCATTGTTTATAAGCGCATCTATACCACCAAATGTTTCTACTGCTTTTTGCACGGCAGCTTCAATTTGCAGCTCATCACGTATATCGCACTGTATCGCCAAAGCCTTGCCACCAGCATCTTCTATTTCTTTTGCAGCGGAGTAAATGGTACCACCGAGTTTAGGATTTTCGGTGGTGCTTTTTGCAGCCACTACTATATTTGCACCATCTTTTGCCAGTTTTAATGCAATGGCTTTTCCAATACCTCTGCTGGCACCGGTTATAAAAATCGTTTTGTTTTTAAATTGCATAATGCTGGATTTTTTTACTTCTACAAAATAATGAAAAAAGAAATGTGGGAGCAAAGTTTTTTGTGATAATAACTGTGTTCGATAACGCACTCTATGTTTCGTAAATAAGTTCTATATTTTTCGTCAATATATGGCTGGTCAAAAATGCTATCGTCCATTTGTTCAATTACGTTTGAAAATTTTTCGCATTATCCAAAAAATCCTTTATTAATTTATTCCATTCTGTTTCTGATTGTATTGGGGGGAGATCAAAACTATATTTATCGCTTATTTCAAGTTTCTCATTTGCAAAAGCATTTAATAAACCTGCTAAATGATAGTTTACATGATACATTAAAGCCGAATTGTATTTAGATTACTGACTTTTTGTATGGCTTGTTTCTAATTTATTTTATAATTGTTCTTTATAATAGGTAATAGCCACCAGTATCCATTTAGAAACACTTCTCTAAACCTGCTGGCAATGGTAAAATTTCTTATCAAAAAGTTTGGAGCAGAATTTTAATACTCCTACCCGCAAACAAAACCGCAAACCCACTCCCCAGCTTTCCTAAAAACGAGGTGGCAAATTTGCGGTTGTAAAAACTGCACTTACTTATGCCAGTGTTGCTTCGGCAGTAATAGCGGTGTTGTATAATTTGGATATTGGGCAATTGGCTTTTGCATCTGCCACAGCGGCATCAAATTTTTCTTTATCAATGCCGGGTATGGTAGCATGTACAGTAAGGTGAGAGGAGGTTATGCTGCCATCCTTTAATACAATATCGCATTGGGTAGTTATTTCCGTAGCGGTAAACCCTGCTTCATTTAATACAAAGCTAAGCTTCATGGTAAAACAGCCTGCATGTGCTGCTGCTACAAGTTCTTCGGGGTTTGTACCTACGCCTTCTTCAAAGCGGCTAAGGTAGGAAAACTGGGTTTTATCTAATGTAGTACTTTGTGTGGTAAGATGGCCTTTACCTTCTTTACCTGTGCCTTGCCATACGGCTGTTGCATTTCTTTTCATAATGTTCTTTTTTATTGTTTTTAAGATAATGTAATATTATAGTGTAGTGCTTGCAAAAAAATGAGGAACCAACTACCCGTTTTTTTTAATTTAAGGATTATACTTTTTTTAATGAATAACGTTTTCTTTTTTCCAGCTTTGTTGGTATCATAAAAATAATGAGTACTGCAAAATAAATGATGTAAGAAATATTTACAGACCGCAATGCGGAAAAAATACCCACTGCGGTTAATATAATTGCAGCTAGGTTTTTATTGAGCCCTGCTTTTATAGAATCGTAAGAAAGGGATTCATCTGCCAGCTTAGATTTTATGTAACAATATCTTCTTAAAAAAAAGGCTGATACTGATGTCATAAAAAGTACCACACCCAGGGAAATGGCTACCAGTGGCACTTTTGGATGATCTCCCACCATGCTCATGGTAAAGGGCATAATGGTTATCCAGAATAAAGAGTGAATATTATACCAGAGTAATTTACTATCGGCTTCTTTTATAGTGTGGTATAAATGATGATGATTTACCCAAAACACGGCTACAAATAAAAAACTAAAAACAAAACCGATAAGATAAGGACTAAGTTGGAGCAGTTCTTTAAAATTTTGCTGCAAGGCTGCACCCTCAGTAAACTTAGGCACTTTAAACTGAAAAGCCAGCAGCGTAAGTACAATGGTAAATACACCATCGCTAAAGTTCTCCAGCCTTGCTGTAGATAAAACAAATGTATTCTGACTCATTATATATTTTTATCGCAGTATATTTTCATACGCACTACAACTAAAACCTATTAATATTGTGCCATTAATTTCTGCTACTGGTCTTTTAATAATGCTGCTGTTGTGCTGCAATAATTGTATCGTTCCTTTTTCTGTATCTGCTGTAGCCTGTTGTGCCGCAGAAAGTTTTTTCCAGGTAGTTCCTTTTTTGTTTACCAGTTCTTTTCCCTGCCCGCTATGCAACCATTGTTTTAGTTTGCCTGCATCTGTACCTTCTTTCTTAAAATCATGAAAGGTAAAAGCAATCTTATTTTCAGCTAACCACTGCAATGCTTTCTTTACCGTATCGCAGTTTTTTATACCATAAATTTCTACCATCGGTTATAAAATAGTGGGTTTGTTAAGGATAATTTTTTCTATTTTTTCCATTACATCTGCAGTAAGCAGCGGCAATGCGTCCAGTGCTTTTAAGTTTTCCTGCAGTTGTTGTTTTTTGGTGGCACCTAAAATAGCAGTGGTTACATTCGGGTTTTTTATGCACCATGCTATACTGAGTGCTGCCATGCTCACATTAAGTTTTGCTGCAACATCGCCTAGCTTTTTTGCTTTTTTTATTTTATCTTCAGAAAGGATAGCATCTTTTAACCAAACCATACTCTCCATACCCAGGCGGCTGTTTTTTGGTATGCCCTCATTGTATTTGCCTGTAAGTATGCCAGATGCCAGCGGGCTCCAGGTGGTAGTGCCCAGGCCCACGTTCTTATATATTTCTGAGTAATCTGCTTCTACTTTATTCCTTTCAAAAAGATTGTACTGCGGCTGCTCCATAGTTGGGCCAATCAGCTTATATTTTTCTGCAATGCGGTGCGCTTCCATAATTTCTACCCCCGTCCATTCACTGGTACCCCAGTATAAAATTTTGCCTTGTTGTAAGAGATGGTTCATGGCCCATACTGTTTCTTCTATAGGTGTGTGTTTATCTGCCCGGTGGCAGTAAAAAAGATCCAGGTAATCTACCTGTAAGCGTTGTAATGCTTCGTGGCATGCTTCGGTTAAATGCTTGCGGCTGTTGCCTATTTGATTGGGTTTATTGGCAGTGCCACGCCAGCCCCAGAAAGCTTTTGAGGATAACACATAGCTGCTGCGATCCCACTTTTTTTTCTTTAAAATGCGCCCCATCATTTTTTCACTTTCTCCCAATGCATATACCTCTGCATTATCAAAAAAATTGATGCCGTTATCATAAGCTACGCCCATGAGTTCATCTGCAACCTTATCATTTATTTGTGTAGTAAAACTTACCCAGCTACCAAACGAAAGTACGCTGAGCTGCAGGCCGGAACGGCCAAGGCGACGATAATCCATAAATATATTTTTATGGAAAGTTATAACAATAATGCTGCCTTAATAAGCTATTGCGGAAAATCTCCTGCTTTTGTATTTATAACGCCAATAGGTTTATTATCTGCAGGCTTCATATTTTTTATGTGGTAGTTTTTAAAACTTTGGCTGGCTTCCATGCCGGTACCATTTAAATACTGCCCGTCTTTTTGGCGAATGCGTACGGGCTTTTCGGTATAAAATTCTGTATTGATTTTATTTCTGTCCCACCACAGGTCATCGCAATAAATGGTATCGCCTTTAAGCAAATTTATGATGCGCACACTATCCCTTAAATAAATAATACTTTGCCCGTCTTTATATTTTCCATACAAGGCGGTAAGCTGGCTTTCTTTTATTTGCTGTTCATTGTAAAACTCTGCGTACAATGTTTTGGGAAACTCATAATACGCAGCCGTATCCTGCACATGCAGCATAAGCGGCGAAGTTAATATTGCTTTTATACGGCCACCCATGGTATAATTTAAAACAATATCTTTTGCCTGCTCGGTATTTAATTTTGGTTTGTTAATGGCATTCACAACCCGTTCATCATTTTCGCAGGAGCATAAAAAAAAGCAGCCGGTTAAAAGGGCTGCTATAATATTTTTAGGGGAGGCTTGCATTATCAGTTTTAAAAAAAATAGTACGGCTTAATTATATTTACGTTTTTGAAACCACCCTGCATCCATAGTAATGCCAAAAGATATTTTTGTAAAACCTTCTCTTATACTCTGGTTTTGTTTTGTGCCTCGCTGCCCTAGTTCCACACCTGCGTTAAGTGTAACATATTCCCCAAAATAAGATACCCGCTGCAAAGAGGTAAGCGGAAAGCCTGCGCCAAACGTAAGGGCATAGTCGGGGCGATTTTTATCTAATTGCACATAATCGTTTCCATAATAAAAACCTGCCCTGTATTTTACAAAATTCCAGTATTTTTTTGCGGGGGTAGATGTTTGTGCAGGAAAATATTGTGCCCCTACTCTTACCGTTGTATTATTTTTTACAGCTTCCTTTTGCCCATACGAACTATACTTGCTCCATTGACTATAATCTACATCTGCCCCTACCAGCCAGTGCTCATTTGCATACGTAAAACCGGCGCTATAAGATGCTGGTAGTTTTATGGTACCTTTTATATTATTGCCAAACGAAATCGTATCAACATTAAGTGCTGTACCATCAGTAGGGTTTACAAGAAAAGTGGCGTTAAGATTATCTTTTTTTGCATTAAGGTTTTGTTGAAGATTAGTACTGGCACCTATAACAAGGGTACCTTTTTTTAATTTAATTTCATACTGTGCTCCTAAGTTTACAAACAGGCCGCCAAAGTTGGTAGACGATTCTGTGGTAGATTTTGAATAGGGAATAGAATCATTTACTAAAGCTACTTTGGTACTGTAATTTCTGTTACCAAAACTATACCCCGTACTTACACCAAAACTAACATGTTTTATTTTTATACCTGTTGCCACATTTACCTGGTTTACGCCGCCACTACCTTCGTAGTTGGTTTGCAAACTATCTATACCAGTAAGCCTTTTATTATTTTGTATTTTATAGTTTATACGTGTAATTGGTTTTAAACCAAAGCTTACACCCCATGCATTTTTTTTTGCCTTCCACCTTGCAGGCGTTATAGGAAAACCAAACTGGAGATAAGAAATATTGGTGTTTATAGATTTGTAAGAGGCGGGACTGCTGTTGCTTTTAAGATTTCTGATATCCACTTCGGCACCCACATCAAAAGTTGTACTAGCTAAATTGGCAATTGCTGCAGAGTTAGATAAATTAATAATGGGATTTATAAATTTTGTAAGCGTTTGATCCCCTGCATAACCGGTGGTTATACCGCCCATGCTCCTGTTTAGTATATTGGCTTTGGGTACAACATCTCCTATGCCATAGCGGGAGTAGGGAGAGTTTTCCTGCGCTGATGCAAAAGTGTACATAATAAGAGCGGAAATGGTTAAAAAAATCCCTTTAAGTTTAGCAGTTGTTAAGTTCGCTGAGTGCATACAATCCTTTAAATAAAAAATGGTGGTCGGCAAATATCTTGTTTTTAAGTTGCCCCGCAAAATACGATGAATTGCCCCCGGTTAAAACCACGTTAAAGTTGTTAAATTTTTCTTCGTAAAGCCCCGTTATTCCATCAATTTCGCAGGTCAGGCCATACAATACGCCACTTTGTAAATTTGTTCTGGTGTCATAGCCTATTAGCGGGTAATTCCATGAAGCGGCTTCCAGTGGCAGTTTTGCAGTATACTCATGCATAGAGCGAAAGCGCATATCCATACCAGGCGAAATGCTGCCGCCTATAAAAGCATGATCTTGGTTTACAAAATTGTAGGTAATGCAACTGCCCAGCGCAATAATCAGATTATTTTTATGAGGATAAAAATGAACTGCTGCGGCTACAAGCGCAAGCCGGTCTGCGCCTATAGTTTCTGGTTTGCCTACAGGGGTGGTAAAATTTATTTTTGTAGCAGCAGATAGTTTATGAAACCTCGTTTTTTGTGCAAGCAAAATTTCTATTGCAGGATTATGATCTATTACAGAAGATAAAATAGTTTTTGCCGGCTGATATTTAGTTATCAATTCATCAATCGAATCTGTGGCATCATCCTCCAAAAAAATTTCTTCACTCATTTGATCTCCGGTAAATACAGCAGCTTTTTTTCTTGTATTGCCAAAGTCAAAGCACAATGTTGTCATGGTTGTTTTTTTGTGGCTGCAAAATATTACTATACAAGCATATTAGCAAAGCTTGTTTAGCGTAACATGATTTTAAAAATTAAAACCTTCTAAATTTTTAAAATGCCCGTTTAACTGAATTTTACTTTTTAGCTGTTCCATTTGTTCCATTACCAGCAGTACTTTTGCCAGGTGCCTTTTTAAAAACTCCTGCCGGTGCAGTTCCTCTTCAAGTTGCAGTAGTGCATATTCATCTTCCAGCGTCATACCCGCATGGTGCGCCACGTCAAAACTCAATAAATCGTTATCAGGTTTTGTAAAATCTTTTTTTACATTCAGTAATATATGTAGCTCCCTTATGCTTTCCAATATCTTTTTCATAAGTGCCGGGCTGCCAATAAACTTTAATGCAGGGTAAGTTACTATAGCCCCGTAATATAATTTTTCTGGTAATTCTTTTATAGCTTCGAGTATTTTAAAAACATCAGTAGCTTTTGTTTTAATATCCATTTCGCCATTTTCGTAGGTTTGGGTTATTTCTGTAATTTGTACCAGCGTGCCCATTTCTGCTACTTTGTTGTTTATAACAGGCGGTATGCCAAAAGGTTTTTTATTTTTGAAACAATCTTTTATAAGTTGTTTATACCTTGGCTCAAAAATATGCAGGTTCAGTTCCTCGCCAGGGAAAACCACAATGGCAAGAGGAAAAAGGGGGATAAAGTTTGTCATTGAATGGAAATATTTTAATTTAAAAACTCTTTTAAAATTGCAAATTTATAATTTATAAAACTTTACAACGCTCTCCGCAGATGCAAAATAATTCTACAAAAATAAGTGTCGATAAAAAATACAATTTACATTTTTCTATTTGTACAATTGTTACAGATATGAATGAATATGAGTTGATGAAAAAAAGTTTTACTGATAATGGTTTCGACGAAGCTTGTGAATACATTATTGCGGATAATACCGAAGGAAATGTATTTGATGGTTATAGTGCCATCAGAAGATTTTTACAGGAATCACTTGCTCTATACACTATTGTTGTACATCAGGACGTAAGGTGCGAAGATAATTTAAGTGTGTTGGTTAGTTGCTTAATAGAGTTGGAACAAAAGGATAACACATGGGCTGTTTGCGGCAACGCCGGCGGTATTGATTATAAAAATGTTGCCTTTCATTTAAATAACAAAGGGAACATTAGAAAAAGTTTGGGCTTACCTATAAAGGTTTTTTCGCTCGATGAAAATTTATTGATAGTTAAAACGGCAGCACTGTTAACCGTGTCTTCAGATATTAAATCCTTTCACTTTTATGGTACGGATATATGTTTGCTGGCAGACTTTTTAGGTTATAGTGCTTATGTAATACCATTCATGGTTCAGCATTTGAGCAAAGGAAACCTTGTAAATATGTTTGAAAAAAAACCTGCTTTTTTAAAAAAATATGCAAATAAGTTTCGCAACAGGTTTATACAAACGACGTGTACAAATTTTTATATCGGCGGGTCATTTGCTCGTAACGCTTTTATGAACAAGAAACCTGTTTTCTTTTGGGTAAAGGCAAAAAGACGACTATGGAATAAATTTAAAAAAAATTAGTCTGGCACTTTGAAACTCATCCTGTATGCTACTTTTTTTTGAGAAAAATATTTAAGAATACCTTTTTTATAATAAAACAATATATTTCTGTTTTTCATTAAGAAATGAAAAAGTTGTTTAGAGAACCTTTGATCTTCAAGTGTTTCAAAATATGTTTTCAGGTCTTCAATAAATTGTCTGTCCGCTTCAGATAAACTTCTCAGTTCTAAAAATAAATTTAATGCAATCTTTCTCTCATTATACTCCCGTAGGGTTTGATAGACAGAATTTCTTTTGTGCAATGTAATATTATTATCGTGGAAACGATGATAGGTAAGTATTTTGTTTGTAACCGCAACAAGCCCGTTACATGCTGCTGTTTGAACTATCCACCAATCATAATAAATATTTTCTGGTACCGGCAAAATTTTTGGTAGTAAGCTTCTTCTGAAAATAATATTATGACCAGATATAGAATTTCTCAAAAGTAATTTTCTTACATCATTACCTGAAAATAATACAGCGGTTGAATTTTTGTTTTTTGAAGGCAAAATATTATCTGAAAATCTTGCAGAAGTAGAATGAGCTAAAACAATTTGTTCGGTTTTAAAAAGTTTGATTTGCTTTTCAATTTTATTTGGCAACCAAATATCATCCTGATCTGAAATTGCAATAAAATCTCCTTTTGCCTTTAAAAAGCCCTGTTCAAAGTTTTTATTTACACCGAGATTTTTTTTATTGAAATGAAAGAAAACATTTTTGTGTTTTGAAGCAAAATCCAGAACTAATTTTTTTGTATTATCAGTTGAATTATCGTCACAAATGATTATTTCATATTTTTTATAGGTTTGTGCCGCAATACTGTTAAGCTGTTCCAATAAAAAATTTTCGCCGTTGTATGTAGCTACGATAATGGAAATCAATGATTGAGTTGTAAAAATTATACTTGTTTGCAAGCTTACATTATTTTGAATTTAATCACAAAATAATAGAATAAAAGTTTACATACCTATAGAATTTTTTTTAATAAAATGTAAGATTTTTATAAACTAGAAATTTTAAAAGATTGTTGACAAAATAAAGAAAGTGGACAAATCTAATATTTGTAATAAACCTTCCCTTTTAAAAAATATTTTATAAGGCATAAAACTCTATACCTTCTGAACTATAGGCATTAGGTGTTGCACTCGAGGTTTGATATAAATGATCACCTGAACTTGGATTAAAAAATCTATATACAGGTCTTGAATTATTTGTTTGAGTAGGGTATGCATAAAAACAAATTCCCTCATAGTTATATCCTGAAGAATTAACTAAGGTTTTTGTATAAAAATGATCACCATTTCCTGAATTAAAATATCGATAAATAGGAACTGTATTTGGTGTTTAATATGTAAATGCATTAAATGCCAATCCTTCATAATTATAGGAGGGGGGGCAGTAGATGAAACTGTAAATAAATGCTTTGCACTGGTCGGGTTGTAAAATCGGTAAATAGGTAAAGCCAAATGATCTACAAAGGTTTGATTATTTATCAAATACTGGTCTATATAGTTTTTTACAGTTGACCGCTTTACTGGATCATATAGGAAATACATTCCAAATTGCCCGATATCTACTAAAATTTAATATTGGTTGTTTATAAATATCCTACAATTTTAAATTACCTGATATTTGAAAGTTGAACTTTTAAATTTACTTTCGAGAATGGTCTAAGGCTTTTCTCTGAGTTGCCTTGCAATTTCAACCAAAGATCTTTATCAGTATACAATCTAACAATAGAATTTGCAAATTCATCGGCAACGTCATAAATAAGCGCATTTTCATAGTTTATTAACTTCATACCTTCTGCACCGCTAGATGTTGTTACAACGGGCAAAAAATATTCAAAGGCCTGCCCTATTTTTCCTTTTACACCTGCCCCATATCTAAGAGGTGCAATCATTAACCGGTTGGATAAAAAGTGTTCTTCAATATCAACAACGTAACCATGAAAAATAAAATTAGGATGAGATATATCTTTTATACATTCCGATACATTTCCGATTATATTAACTTTCATTTCCGGAAACTTTACCCAAACTAGTGGCATAATTTCAAAGTACAAAAAATATAATGCATCAATGTTAGGGGCATGTTTTGAGCCAATAAATAATACATCTTTTCTATCTTCAAAAGGTAATGTTTTTTGTAAACTTGTTTTAATGTAGTGAATATTTGAGATAGTAATAATTTTTTTTGCATCGCAAAATTGTCGCATGTAGCTTTCTTCAAATTCAGAAATGGTAATAACATAGTCGGCAACTTTTGCAGCATTTACTTCTTTTCCCAAATATTTTTCCCTCTGTTCTTTGTAAAACTTATTTTCAGGTTCCAATTCTGCAGCTCTTTCATATCGGAGATGATGAATATCTACCATGTCATAAATCAGTTTTGCATCGGGTAATGATTGTATAGCAACATCATAATACTCTTCAAACACATCAGGATTATAAAACCAGGCAATTGTTTTATTTGTAATATTTCTGATTATATATGCGAAAAGATTTATTTTTAGATTATGCTCATAGAAAACATTCACTCCCATTCTTTCATAAAATGAAATATAATCTTTTTCGGTTTCAAGTAAATATGTTTTATTTTTTGCCATTAAAATATAGTAACCCATTTCCAAAAAAGCAGAAATAATTTCTTTTAATCTGTTGGAACCCGAATCTTTATCGTATGCAGGTATGGCACCGCAAAAGAACACAACTGATTTATAATTGTACAATTCCTGAATTCTTTCTTCAATCGTACTGGCGGTAATTTTATCAATATGTTGTTGCCATTTGCATTTAAATCTTTTTAAGTTTACAGCAAACAGTTCATCTTTCTGTTTTATTTTTTCTGAGAAATTTTTTTGATTTGCGTTATACGATATTCCATTATAATGCAAAACTTCAGAAAAAGGAGTATAATAAATTTCTTTCCCCTGTAAATATTTTAACTGAAAACAAAAATCTGTTTCTTCGAAATATGCGGGTGCAAACTGTTCATCAAATAAATTAATCTTTTCATGATCATTTCTTTTTTTAAAGAGCAGGCTGCACCCCGAGCAATAATCAACCTTATGTATATAATTGATTTCAGGATAAAAGACTTCTTTTTTTATGAATATCTGATGTATCAAACAATCTTTTAAAAGTAAACAACCTGCTTCCTGTAAACTTCCGTCAGCATTTAAAAGTTTAGAACCCACCGCACCCGTGTTAGGAAAATTATTGAAAACGTAAAGCAACTCATCCAAAAATCCTTTTTTTACCTCTGTGTCATTATTAAGAATATAAATAAATTCTCCTGAAGATGCTTTAATGCCTATGTTTATACTTTTTAAAAAGCCTTGATTGTTCTGATTTTTTACTACCTGAATTCCGCTGATAAATGACAGATCACAAACCTTGGAACTGTTATCATCAATTAAAATAATCTCGAATGAACCCGTTAAATATTTATGCAGATGATTTAAACAATTGATGGTATAATTAATCTGATTATAAAAAGGAATGATAATTGAAACTTTTGGATTTGTAGAACTTTTAAAATTAAGATGTTTTTTTTCAACATTTTCTAAGTATAGCACAGTTTTTTTCCTATAAAAACTTTGAAGTTTTTTTATCCTTCTCTTTCTTTTAAAATAATTTTTTATTTTTTTTACGATGCTCATCTTGTATTTTTTATTCTCCGATAAGTTCATAGGTCGACAATTATTCAGAAATATCTACACAAATCTTTTAGAACTTATGCCTCCAAGTGATGAAGTTATTTTATTAACCACCTCGTTTAAAGTTTTTAGGTTTTTTTTATTAAAGGATAATCTTTCAAACTTATCCTTAGACTCTAGCATTTCTTTGTGAGATAAAAAAAACAACTTTAATGATCCAAAAAACCACCACCTCCCTGTAAAAAAATGTAACGATGTTTCTAATATCAATTGCAAATACCAAAGCGATAATTTGTTTTTACTAAGATGTATGGCATGCAGAAACATTTTATTTCTATAATAGATTTTCCTTACAACATTTTTGCTGCTCGCAGATTTTATGCTTGCAGAAATTTTATGCCTGCATATAGCATGGTGTTCGTAATAGCATTTCCATCCTATGCGCCATGCCCGCAGGCTTAGTTCAAAATCTTCTACATAAAAGGGCGCAAACAATTCATCAAAACCACCGAGCATTATTATTTTTGCTCTGCTTACAAATGCATTGGCGCCGGATAAATACATGCTGTACAACCGCTCTCCCGGCTTGCTTTCTAGCGGAACATAATTACCACCCGTTTTTATTTTTACCCCATGAAACGAAGGATATTTTCCGCCATCCTGTACAGTATCATCATCCCACCCAATAATTCTTCCCATTACACCAAAAGTATCTTCCGCATCAAAATACGGTAGTAGCTTTTCAAAATAATCTGGCATTAGCTTTACATCGCTGTTAAGCAACAAAAGCATAGTATATTTAGCAGCAAAAATACCTTTGTTAATGGTAGGAGAAAAACCCCTGTTTGCCTCGCTTTGCAATACTTTTATCTGGGGAAAAGCAGTACGAATATAAGCAACAGAATCATCCGTAGAATTATCGTCAGAAATGATTATTTCATAATTTAATGCTGTTTGCTGCAAAGCTTCATACAACGGCGGCAGTATTTGCCCAAGCAAAATATGCCCGTTATAATTAGGAATAACTACCGATATACCTTTTTCGTTTTCCAATAACCATATTTGTTTGCTGCAAAATACCCACAATGCCCTTTGCAAAAAAATCTTGTTTGTTTTTTAATCTTTACACTACTTTAGCGTTAATGTGGAATAATATTTTACAGCAGTTACAAAACGGCGATAAAAAAAGCCTTGCCCGCTGCATTTCATTTATTGAAAATGAGGTAGCAGGCTACGAACAATTTTTGGAGGAATTGCCTCCTGCAAATGCAGCGGTGGTAGGTATTACAGGTCCGCCAGGTGCAGGTAAAAGTACGCTTACCGATGCACTCATAGGCACATACATGGCCGGGCAAAAAAAAGTTGCGGTGCTGTGTGTTGATCCATCTTCTCCTTTTAACATGGGTGCTTTGCTGGGCGATAGAATACGTATGAGCCGCTGGTATAACAATGAAAATGTTTTTATAAGATCTCTGGCTACAAGAGGCTCGCTGGGTGGCCTGCATCCTAAAATTATAGAAATTACAGATATACTTAAGGTAGCAAAGTTTGATATTATTATTATCGAAACAGTGGGCGTGGGGCAAAGTGAAATAGAAATAGCAGGGCTGGCAGATGTAACCATTGTAACAATAGTACCGGAAGCCGGGGACGAAATACAAACTATGAAAGCAGGTGTAATGGAAATAGCCGATATGTTTGTAGTAAATAAAGCAGACAGACTCGGTGCAGATACTTTTGTAAAAAACCTTCGGTTAATGCTTGCGCCTGCATTTAGCAATCATACACAGGAAATAGAAGTTATAAAAACGGTGGCATCAAAAAATGAAGGTATTGATGAAGTAAAGCGAGCTATTGAAAAACTACTTGGGGAAAACAGATTGAATGAAAGAAGAGACTGGCTGCTTGCGGAAAAAGCATATTATTTATTGCAAAAAGAAAGAATGAAAAAGGTAGACAAGATTGCAATAAAAAAACAATTACAACATTTACCAAAAGGCGTTAACCTGTATAAATTTGTAAGAAATTTAATTGTGGAAAATTAAACCGTTTCTTTATTATTTTTCCAGTACCGGTAAGCAATAAAGCCCACAATAGAAAATGGTGCAAGCATAAGGTACAATATACCCGCATTCAAACCCTGTGCTGGCTTTTCACCCAGTTGTTGTGCAGTTTTGGTACACATAGAACACTGGGCAAAACTGCTTATGCTTTTTACATTCAACAATACAATCAATGAGGAGAAGAATATTATTTTTTTCATTGGAACATAAAGGTACAACGGCAACCGCATTTTAATAAAATGTATTTTTATTTTTAACAGAAACATTATTTTTAGTTTATGGATGAAAACTGCCCGAAGAAAAAAATTGCCATTTTATCCGCAGGTAATCATATTGCTTATTCTCCTACGGTAATTCAATTACATGAAACCCTATCCCGCTTTTATACCGTAACCATTCTTGCGGGCTTTGATAAAAATTTTATTAATCAAAAAATTGACGATAAAAATATTGAGTATTATGAAAACGAAATCTGGGTAAAGCCATCATATACACTAAAGGTTAAATATTTTTTTTTAAGAAGATTTAATACTCATGCAAAACGGCTAGAAGCAGCAAAACTGCGGCTTAAAATGGATTATAGCCATTTTAGAGTAGTGAAGAATTTCCTTAAAAAAACAATTTATCACCGGGTTATTGCTGTAGATGTGCAAAATCTTTTTTATTGTTCTGTTCTTAACATAAAAGCAGATTTTATATCGCTGGAATTGGGTATAGGAGAAGATCTTTTGCCGTTCATAAAAAGAGAAACTATAAACTGCGTAATTACCCAAAGCCTGGCACGTTATCAATATTTATTTAAAGAAGAAAAACATACCACATTTTTTGTTCAAAATGCGCCCGTTTTTGAGGAGAATTATTTTACTGGTATTAAAAAAGGATTATTATATGGTGGTACTGCATGGGATGCTTTCGGCTTTTATCATTGTCTCAAATATCTTTCTGGTTACAAAGACGAAACACTTACTGTGCAGGGTGCGGTAATGGAGGAAACTAAAAAAATTATAACTGAGAAATATAATTTCCTGCTACAGGAGAAACGCTTGTTTTTAAATAGTATATACCTGGATAATAAAGATGTGGTAGGTTATTTTGCTCAGTTTGAAATAGGTATTTGTTTTTACAATTTTGATGTAGACTGGGTACAGCATTTTAATTATGAGACCGCACCTTCTGGCAAAATATTTAAATACCTGGCTGCGGGCGTGCCCGTACTTGCAGTAGATATTATCGGGTTTAAATTTATTGATGAAATGGCGTGCGGTGTTTTAATAAAAGACCTTAGCACAGAAAGTATAAGAGCGGGAATTGAAAAAATAAGAGGCAATTATAATTTTTATGCAGCTAATACCATCACTGCTGCAAAGCATTTTAGTTTTGATAAAGCAGTACAGCCTTATATTGATTATTTGGAAAAAAATATGATAAATACTGCAGGATAAAAAATCCACTTATCTAAACACAAAGAATACGAAGGAAAACACAAAGCATACAATGATCTCCAAAACTTGAAACTTCTTCATAAACTTTGTGGTTTAAAAAAATGCTCACAGATTTAAAAGATTTTCACATATTTTCATAATTTTTTTGCTCATTTTAAATGTTTGTGCATTGTGGCTAAAAAAATTGTGCAAATAAAAAAAGTACAGAGTAAACAAAGATTTCTAAAACCTCTTTGTTTGCCCTGTACTCTTCCTGTTATACACTTTGTATTTAAAAAGGTTATGCCATTTCTGATGCCATAGATTTACGTACACGGTTGCGCTCATCTTCATTCAAAATTGTTTTACGCAGGCGTACACTTTTTGGCGTTACTTCTATACATTCATCTCCCTGTATATATTCCATGCATTCTTCCAGGCTCATTTGTATTTTTGGTGCTGCCTTGCTTGCATCATCACTGCCACTTGCACGGTGATTGGTTAATTTTTTAGGTTCTGTGGCATTTACTACAAGATCGCCTGGCTTAATATGCTCAGCAATAATTTGTCCTACATAAACTTCCTCACCTGGGTCAACAAAAAAGCGTCCCCTATCTTGTAATTTATCTACAGAATATCCTGTTGTACGCTCGGTAGTTTTGCTAAGCAATACACCATTGTTGCGCCCTGGTATCGGGCCTTTCCAAGGTTTGTACTCTGTAAAACGATGTGCCATTACAGCCTCACCCGCAGTGCCGGTAAGCATGGTGCTGCGCAAGCCTATCAGCCCACGAGATGGAATATCAAACTCCAAATGTTGCATGGTACCTTTGGTTTCCATAATAAACATTTCGCCTTTGCGTTGTGTTACCAGGTCAATTACTTTACCACTATATTCTGCCGGTACATCTACTACCAAATTCTCATAAGGCTCATTTTTAGCACCGTCTATATGTTTTACCAAAACCTGCGGTTGTCCTACGGTAAGTTCAAAACCTTCTCTGCGCATGGTTTCTATTAAAATACCCAGGTGAAGAATACCACGACCAAATACCAAAAAACTATCTGCCCCATCGGTATCTTCTACCCGCAACGCAAGATTTTTTTCTGTTTCCTTCATCAATCTATCTCTAAGGTGGCGGCTCGTTACAAACTTACCTTCTTTACCAAAAAACGGAGAGTTGTTAATGCTAAACAACATACTCATCGTTGGTTCGTCCACACTTATTACAGGTAATGCCTCCGGGTTTTCTACATCTGCAATGGTATCGCCAATATTGAATTCTTCCAGTCCTACTACCGCACAAATATCGCCTGCTGTTACTTCTGTTACTTTCTTTTTGCCCATGCCTTCAAAAACATATAACTCTTTTATTTTCATTTTTTTGATGCTGCCATCTGCCTGCATCAAAGCTATTTGCTGACTTTCTTTTATAACCCCGCGAGCTACCTTGCCTACTGCAATACGACCCAGAAAAGAGGAATAATCTAAAGAAGTAATCTGCATTTGCAACGGACCTTCATTTACTTTAGGCTCCGGTACATATTTAATAACGCCATCCAATAATGGGAAAATATTGTCAATTTGTGTTAATGAATCGTTGAACCAGCCGTTTTTGCCCGAACCATAGAAAGTAGGGAAATCCAATTGCTCTTCTGTAGCATCAAGGTTAAAAAATAATTCGAAAACGGCATCATGTACTTCATCCGGACGACAGTTTTCTTTATCTACTTTATTAATAACAACAATAGGCTTTAAACCCAATGCCAATGCTTTTTGTAATACGAAACGGGTTTGCGGCATTGGTCCTTCAAACGCATCTACTAATAAAACCACACCATCAGCCATTTTTAAAACTCTTTCTACTTCACCACCAAAATCACTGTGACCGGGGGTATCTATCACATTTATTTTATAATCTTTATACACCACAGCGGCATTCTTGCTAAAGATAGTAATACCACGTTCTCTCTCAAGATCATTGCTATCCATTATCAATTCACCAGTTTCCTGGTTGTCTCTAAATACTTTTGTAGAGTGTAAAATTTTGTCAACCAATGTTGTTTTGCCATGATCTACGTGGGCAATGATGGCGATGTTGCGAATATTCATTTTAATTATTTATTTGTACCGCACAATCAGCGGAACTGTTTTTGAGGGCGCAAAGGTACATAATTTTAGGCATAGGGCGGGCAAAAGATGATCCTTAGTTGTCTTTGACTGTTAAAAAAATATAAACTGAACTGCCAATACTACATTTTTATAAAAATGCACTGTATTTGATAACATAAACTTTATGGAATTACTACAACAAAAAAAGCAATTACCTCCCTTGGGATTTTGTATTTTAATGGATGCGCTAGGTTGTGTGAGTTTTGTAATACCCGGCATAGGAGAATTTGCAGATGTAATATGGGCGCCGCTGTCTGCCTATATTTTTTTTAAAAGCTTTGGTGGTAAGATAGGCACTATTGGTGCTGTTTTAAATTTTATTGAAGAGGCCTTGCCTTTTACAGATATTATTCCATCTTTTACTATTGCCCATTTTATAAGTAAGGGTAAAGATAAATTGGGCGTGTTATGAATTTGCTCATGTCTTTAAACTATAGCATTAATAATTTAAACGTAGCATGATAATATAATATTAATTATCCCTGCAAAAAATATTTGTGTTACATATTTTCATAACTTAACATTTCACCCTTAACATTTTTACTTTATCAAAAAAATTTATTTGCTCGCAAGTTTGTTCTTGTGTGCACATCTCTTGCATGCACAAGTAAGTTTTGATGCAATGCAACTTACAAACCCTTACCCGCAAGCCAATAAAATGCTCAGCTTTACCTATAATGCAAAATTATCGCCACTTAAAAATGAAAAAGATATAGCTATAGCTGTGTACGAGTTTACCAGCAAAGGGTTAATCGTAAAAGAACCACTACTAAAAAAAACCGGCAGTGTGTATATGGCAAGTGTGATGATAGATAGCAACGCAAATGTATTGGCCTTTGGTATAACTGCCGGAGATTTAAAAGATAATAACAGCAGCAAAGGATATATTATACCCGTATATACAACCGATAAGCAACCCGTAAAAGGATATTATGCAAGTGCTGGGCAATTATATGCCGGCTATGGCGAATATCTGTTTGGCATGGCCAATATGCCACAAAAAAATTTAGATCTTGTTGAAGAAGGAATGAAAAAATATCCTGAACTGGAGAATGAACCCAATTTTTATAATGGGTATTTTCAGGCGATAAGCACCGCAAAAAAAGCTACTGCAAAAGATATTATTGCAGGCAAAATTGCTGAATTAGAAACTAAACAAAACTTATCAGAAGAAAATTACAGTACACTGGCAAATTACTACATGCGTAATAAAAATAAAGCCAAAGCAGATTCTTTTACAGCAATATTAAAACAAAAATATCCTGCAGGTAGCTGGATTTCAGGCGATATTATCAATAGCTTTTTTGCAGAAAAAAATGCGGATAAAAAAGTAGTGCTTTACGAAAGTTTTGTAGCAAAAACGCCTGCTGGTAAAGCAGATGCCAATACTATTAATATGATGAAAGGGCAAATAGCTGATGCATATGACAAAGAAAAAAATAAAGCAATGGCTGCAAAGTGGATGAATGATTTGCCTATGAGTGCAAAAGTTATGGCACTTAATAATAAAAGCTGGGCAATGGCAGAGGCTGGAGAAAATTTAGCGGAAGCAAAAAAGATGAGTGAAGAAGCCGCTTTATATGCAAAACAGCAAACTATAAAGCCTACAGAAAAAAAACCGGAAAGCGTAACGACTAAACAATGGCAGGACCAGTTGCAGGGAAATTATGCCATGTATGCAGATACCTACTCGTACATATTATACCAGATGGGAGAATATAAAGCAGGGTTGCCTTATGCAAAAGTGGGGGCAACTTTTTCAAAATTAAAAGATGCAGAATACAACGAACGCTATGCCATGCTGCTGGAAAAAGCAGCCCCTGCGCAAGAAGCTAAAAGTATAATTGAAAGTATGGTAAAGGCAGGCAAAGCATCTGCAAAAACAAAGGCTGCATTAAAAAGTTTGTATGTAAAAGATAAAAAAAATGTTGCCGATTTTGATAAATACCTTGCCGCACTGGAAGCCACTGCAATAGTAGCCAAAAGAGCTGCGATGGTAAAAAGCATGATAAATACTGCGGCACCAAAGTTTGTGCTTAAAGACTGGGAGGGCAAAGAAGTGAGTTTAGAAAGCCTTAAAGGAAAGGTAGTGGTGGTAGATTTTTGGGCTACCTGGTGCGGCCCATGCATAGCCTCCATGCCGGGTATGAAGAAGGCAGTAGAAAAATTTAATGGCAGGGATGATATAAAATTTTTATTTGTAGATACTTGGGAAACGGTTGATAATAAACTGGAAAATGCAAAAGAATTTATGAAGAAAAAAAATTATCCTTTTTATGTGTTGATGGATAATGACAGTAAGATGGTAGCAGATTTTGAAGTGAGCGGCATACCTACAAAATTTATTATTGATAAAGCAGGTAATATTCGTTTTAAATCTGTAGGGTTTGAAGGTAATACAGATGCACTTGCAGATGAAGTGGCAGATATGATAGAACTTGCGGGTAAATAAAATTGATGAAAGGCTGTTCTTTTTTTGTGGAGCAGCTTTTCTTTTAAAAGTTGAAGGAAAATGTTTTTATTATTAAAAGATATTTTGGAAACGGCGGGTGCGATAGGGGCAAATTTTATTTCTTTATAGCAAGCTATTCAATATAAAAATATCATTATTATTACTCCTAATTTAAATGGAAATTTATGGTAGCTACAAATTACAAAGGAGTATAAATTTGAAGAAGAAAAATAAAAAATTGACTGTCTTGCATTAGGTTAAAGGATATTGATGACTTGATGTCATCTACAACTTCCACCGTTTTATAAAATACCGCAGCATAAAAATAAAACTTATTATGCATAGCAGGTAATAGATAATATTTTTTATGCTGGGGGTGCCGGTTATAAAACCGTATTGGTAATAAATACCAAAGAGCATGTTTATAAGCATCCACAGCAATACGGTAGATATTGTTTGCGCAATGAGCACCAAAAAATTCCTTGTTTCATCTTCCATTCCCATGCGGGCAAATTTACCTTAATAAAATTTGTTTAAACGCAGTACTGTCTCCATTAAAAACATTAAAATCTACATTGCTTCTTATGCCGGTAATATGGCCGGCATCGCTATGCTGCCAAAAGAGCCAGTTTCTTTCTATACGTGGCTTTTCTTTTTGCAAGTAATGCGCTACCCATAAAGGATAATCATCGAACCGCCCTGCAAGAAAATTTTTATAAAAATCTATATTGGTATAAATGATGGGCTTTACTTTGTACCGGGCTTCTACCATGGCCAGCCAGTCTGCCATGCGTTGTTGTATATCAAAAACAGAGGCGCCGTTTACCTGCTCTGCATCCAGCACCGGCGGCAAATCTCCTTTTTTTAATTGTACGGTTTCTAAAAAATGTGCCGCCTGCAGCTTGCCACTTTTAGAGGCAATAAAAAAATGATAGGCACCCCTTGGTATGCCTGCTTCTTTTGCGGCACTCATATTATCCCTGTATTGTTCATCAGTAATAGCGGTGCCTTCGGTAGCTTTTATAAATGCAAAATTTATGCTGATGTCTTTTACCTTCATAGCTTTTACATCCTGCCACGAAATATCTTTTTGGTAGCGGCTTACATCAATACCATGTATGCTGTAATTTGCCGGCACATCAATACCAAAAGCTGCGTAGTGTATAAATTTTGCTTTAAAAAAAAGATTGCTTAAATAATAAGATGCAATGGCCAGTGCGGCAAATATTATTGTTGCTGTAAGGATGCGTTTACCAAAACGTTTTTTTCTTTTAGCCATGTAAAGGGAAAATAATTATGCAAATCATCAGCGCAAAATTTGCTTCACAATAATACGGCTTTGCGTTTTTATTTTTACTGCATATATTCCTTTAGCCCAATTCTTAACAGGAATTTGCAAATACTCACTTCCATTTATTAAGCTGGCTTTGTTTTTATACAACAACTGCCCGGCCTGGTTATAAATGGTTACATCCGCTGCTGCATCATTAAAATCGTGCAGGTAAATAGTGAGCGGGTCTGCTACAGGATTAGGATAAATTTCTGCCACGCCGTTACCAGTGCTTGTTGCAACTATTTTGCGGGTAGTATTATTTTTTGTAACGAGCCAGTAATCCGGGTCTACTAAAACAGTATCTGGCACAAAGCCCAAGGTTTGTATAAAGTTTTGATTATTGAAAGTATTATCTACAACAACATTTTTTTCCTGCGTAGCATTTTTAAACTTTAGAGTAACGGGCAGGTGAAAAAATGAAACAGAGGGATGCGATGTAACCTGGTTCATTTTTATATTTACGGTTGTGCTGCTGCCAATCATATTCCACTGTACATTATAACTGGGATAGCCTTGCCCGGTATACCATTCATCGAAAAAGTAGGTAAGGTTTTTACCGCTTATCTGCTCCAGGTTTCTTTTAAGATCCGCTGTGGATGCATTACCATAAATAACTGCAGGGTCTTTTTGATATTGTCGTATGGCTTCAAAAAAAATACTATCACTCAAAATACTCCTTAGCATATATAATAAATGGCTGCCCTTATTATAGGATAACCTGCCGCTAAATACCTGGTTAAGGTTTAAAGTATCTGCAACCTTTACCGAGCCGCCGGGGAGTTGTGTAATTTTATCTACCTGCTGCTTTCTGTACAATATTTTATTTTGCGGATATTTTGTTTCTAAATGATAGGCTGCAAGAAATGTAGCAAAGCCTTCGTTAAGCCATATATCTTCCCAGCTTGCGCAGGTTATTTTATCGCCAAACCACTGGTGCCCCAGTTCATGCGCCATAAGAGATTCTTCTGGCGTTACAATAAAAGTAGAAGTTTGGTGCTCCATACCACCGCCCCAGCCAAATTGTACATGTCCGTATTTTTCTTTTATAAAAGGATAAGGCCCAAAAGTATTGTGATAAAAAACCAGTGCCTCCAATACCTTATCTGTATTTGCCTGAAATAATGCAAGGTTTTCCGGATAACAATATGTAAGCATAGGAAGTGTGGTACTGCCCAGTTGCACCGTATTATCAAAGGTTGCATAATTGGTTACCGCCATGCAAATAAGATAGGATGCTATAGGATACCGGTGTTTCCAGTGTGTAGTTAATTTGCCTGTGCCAGCCGGCAGTACAGACTGTAACATGCCATTGCTTGCAGCTTTATAAATGGCAGGGTGTGTTATAAAAACATCAATAGAATCTGCCTTATCATTGATACCATTTTTACATGGCCACCAATCCCGGGAACCATAAGATTCACTAAGCGTCCATAGTACGGGCACACCTGCATGCACATCCTGAATAAAAGAACCAAAGCCTGTATTGGCAGGAACACCTTTATAAAATATAGTTACAGAATCTATAGTGCCAGCACTTATGGGAGAAGAAAAATTTATTTGTATTGTGGCTGTATTTACGGGCTGAGAAAAAGAAATTAAACTACCGTGCTGCTTCACACTATCGGTAAGCAAGTCGTTGGTAAGATCCATTGTAATGGAAGATGCAGCTTCTGTTATTTTAAAATATACGGTAACTTTTCCTTTTATATATCTTATTGCGGGGTCTACTTCCCACTCGCAACGATAATATTTTACATCAAAATTATTAGATGCAGCAGTACCTGCTATAAAGTTGCTGCTGTGTATGGCTCCTTGTTCCATCTTTGCAATGGCATCTGTATAATCTTTAACAGGCGGCTGTGCATAAACCATATTTAAAGAAAAAAATAAGAAAAATAAAAGTGTTTTCATAGAAGAAATATTGTTTTGTAAAGATACCATTAATTATAAAAACGTAATACTGTCCTTCTTATTACGTTTTATAGAAGCTCAGTTTTATATTATATTTTACGGGAGTAAAATTTATACGATCGCCACCGTTAAATAAAAATATGCAGTAATAATACTATATTGGATGGTTTATCTTTTATCTTTATAAAATTTAAATTTCTTTTTTATCTTATTGTGAAATAATTTTTTATCTATTCATACGTTAATAAAAAGAAACCACCAACAATTTCAAAGCGCCGGTATGCTCAAAAAAACTTTCTTAAAACTTGCAGGGCTCGGTGTACATGAAGGGCTCAAATTAGAAGAGGCTCAGCGGGTAAAGCTTACCAACCTGATGGCACTTTTCCCCATAATAATTTATATTTTTTTTATTATGTGGGGAATTTTAAACCAATATTATTTTCCTCCGGCAATAAGTATTATAATGCTTGCAGGTACGCTATTCGGGCTTTATTTAAATAGTCTTTATAAATATAATATTGCCAAATTTATAGTTTTTTCTGTAAACAGTTTAAGCGTTCTTATTATACAAAATGTACTCAATATAGATCATTCCATTACCTGTTATTTTTTCCCGCTGATTATAGCATTTTTATTGGTGTATGACGTAAAAAAAGAAAGAAGAAGTTTTGTTATTACCATTGGTTTTACACTGTGCTGCCTTGTAGCATGTTTTACACTTCCATCTCAGTTGTTTTATGGCTACAATATGAGCAAAGAATTGTATGCCAGCAGTGTAATCTTAAATTATGTATTTCCGTTTTTAATTGTACTGTTTTTTGTATACATCATAAGAAATATTAATGATGATACGCAAGTAAAACTCATAGCATCCCGTGAGCAGGCAGAGAATGCCAATAAAGCCAAAGGAGAATTTCTTAGCATTATGAGCCACGAACTAAGAACACCATTGAATGGAATTATAGGTGCTACCAATTTATTAAAGTATGAGCAGGTAAGTGCATCCCAGCAATCATACCTGGATATCTTGCAGCACTCTGCAGATCACATGCTCAACCTCATAAACCATATACTGGACCTGAGTAAAATGGAAGTAGGAAAAATAAATCTGGATAGAAATATTTTTAATTTAAAATATCTTTTGGGCAAAGTATGCCACGTATTTGAAAATCAGGAAAAAAAAGACCAGGTAAAGTTTTTGTTTAACCTGGACAGTGGGTTAGAAAAAATGATCGCAAGTGATGATATGCGCCTGCTGCAGGTTTTAAATAATCTTTTATCCAATGCATTTAAATTTACCCGCAGCGGTACAGTTACTTTTTCTGCAAGTGTATTATCACAAACAAGCAGCAGTATTACGGTATATTTTTCGGTAAAGGATACGGGCGTAGGTATAGCTGCCACCCATATCGAAAATATTTTTGAAAGCTTTGAGCAGGCTGATAAAAGTACTACCAGAAACTTTGGTGGTACCGGGCTGGGGTTATCTATTAGCAGGCAATTGGTAAATATGTTTGGGAGCAAGCTCCATGTAAAAAGTATACCTGGCGAAGGCAGCGAGTTTTATTTTACACTGGTGCTGGCTACAGACGAAGATAATGCCCTTGCAGAGCAGGAAGGCTCACCGGATTTTAATTTAAATGGAATAAATATTTTGGTAACGGAAGATAATCCGGTAAACATGATGATACTAACCGCTTTTTTAAAAAAATGGAACGTGCAGTTTACTGAAGCACCTAACGGATTAAAAGCGATAGAATATTTTAATAAAAGTAATTTTGAGCTGGTATTGATGGATCTCGAAATGCCCGTAATGGATGGATATGCGGCTGTGGCAGAAATTAGAAAACAAAATAAGGATATACCAGTAATAGCATTTACTGCTGCATTGTATAATAATATGGAGCATGATCTTAAAAGCAAAGGCTTTAGCGATTATGTACACAAGCCATTTAAACCGAAAGATCTATATGATAAAATACAGGCTTATGCAGTGGTATGATGGTTTATAAATAATTATACTAATTACTATTTCATTTCCGCAAGTTCTTTCTGCATTTTAAACATTTCATCTCTAAGCCGAGCTGCTTCCATAAAGTCCAGATCCCGTGCAGCCCGTTCCATATCTTTCTTAATTTTTGCAATGCCTTTTTCCATTTGGGGTATGGTTTTATAAACCGACTGGTCTTCTGCTGCAAGGTTTACAATTTCATCGTCTGGCCCCAGTGCACTGGGGTTTGCCGCATTATATCCTTTTATATCCAACACGCTTCCCTGCGCAAAAACCTGCTCTTTGGTTTTTATAATAGTAGCAGGCGTAATGTTATGTTCAATATTATAAGCCACCTGTTTTTCTCTGCGGCGGGTAGTTTCATCTATTGTTTTTTGCATGCTATCCGTAATTTTATCTGCATAAAAAATTACAAGACCATTTACATTTCTTGCTGCCCTGCCAGCCGTTTGTGTAAGGCTTCTTTCATTGCGCAAAAAACCTTCTTTATCTGCATCTAAAATTGCCACCAGCGAAACTTCCGGCAAATCCAATCCTTCTCTCAATAAGTTTACACCAACCAATACATCTATAATACCCAGGCGCAGTTCTCTTAAAATTTCTATCCTATCCAGCGTATGCACATTACTGTGTATGTATTTGCTTTTTATATTGATGCGGTGCAGGTAACTGTCCATTTCTTCTGCCATGCGTTTGGTAAGTGTAGTTACCAAAATGCGATCTCCCATTTTTATGCGTTTGTCAATTTCATCCAGTAAATCATCTATCTGGTTTACAGATGGGCGAATTTCAATCGGCGGGTCCAGCAGCCCTGTAGGCCGTACAACCTGCTCTGCTACTACACCTCCGCTTTTTTCCAGTTCATACTCGCCGGGCGTGGCAGATACATATATGGTTTGATTAACCAGGTTTTCAAATTCATGAAAATTCTGCGGGCGGTTATCCATTGCTGAGGGTAACCGAAAACCATAATCTACCAGCACCAGTTTTCTGCTTCTGTCGCCGCCGTACATGCCGCTTACCTGTGGTATGGTTTGGTGACTTTCATCTATCACACATAAAAAATCTTTCGGAAAATAATCCAGCAGGCAAAAAGGCCTTGCACCAGGCTGGCGCCTGTCAAAAAAACGGGAATAATTTTCAATACCATTGCAATAACCCAATTCTTTTATCATTTCAATATCATAATTCACCCGCTCGGTTATTCGTTGTGCCTCTATAAATTTACCGGAGTTTTTAAAGTAAGTTGCCTGGGCTGTACACTCATCTATTATTTCGCTTATAACCTGTGCCTGAATATCTTTTGGTGCAAGGTATAGTGTAGCAGGAAAAATTGCCGCATCCTGCACCTGGCTTATACGCTTGCCGGTACTCAGTTCCAGCGTTTCTATATTTTCTATTTCATCTCCAAAAAAACTAATGCGGTAGCCATAATCCACGTACGATAAATTAATATCTACCGTATCGCCTTTTACCCTAAAAGTACCCCGGGTAAAATCGCCCTGGCTGCGCTGGTACAAGCTGTTTACGAGGGCATGCAAAAAAGCCTGCCTGCTTATTATTTGTCCTTTTCTTATTCTTATAATTCCGTTTTCATATTCTACCGGGTTTCCCATACCATAAATACAGCTCACACTGGCTACCACAATAATATCTCTTCTGCCGCTTAGTAATTGTGCCGTTGCCTGCAGGCGAAGTTTATCCAATTCCTCATTTATACTCAGGTCTTTTTCTATGTAAGTATTGCTGCTGGGCATATACGCTTCGGGCTGATAATAGTCGTAATAACTTACAAAGTAACCTACCGCATTATCAGGAAAAAACTGCTTAAACTCCCCATACAACTGGGCTACAAGTGTTTTGTTATGCGTGAGTACAAGCGTAGGCCGCTGCACATTTTCAATAACATTTGCTATGGTAAATGTTTTTCCGCTACCGGTTACGCCAAGTAATGTCTGGTGTTTTTCACCATTAAAAATTCCGTCAGTAAGTTCTGCAATGGCGGTGGGCTGGTCGCCCGCTGGGTTATAAAAAGAAGCTATTTTAAATGAAGACAATGGAATAATATTTTATACAAATTTAAAAAAGGTTTGCCAACAATGAGGTGCATTGTTTGGCTATGTTTACAAGTAACAAAATAAACATAACTGTAGTTTGTTTATAAAATCACACAATATCATTTTATCAATATCATTTTAATTCCTGCTTATTAAACAAGATGGCATCACATCTTTATATCAAAAGCATCACCATCTTTTAAAAATGGAAATCTACGCCTTACTTCTTCTAAAGCTTCTTTTTGAAGGGTGATGGTAAATATGTCTTCGGCATCGGCCTTGTGGTAGAGTGTTTCGCCCAGCGGGTCTATGATCATGGAATCTCCGCTATGGTAAATATTGTTTCCATCTGTACCGGTGCGATTTACCCCAATTACATAACACTGGTTTTCTATAGCCCTGGCGGTAAGCAATGTTTTCCAGGCATGGCTGCGGCGTTCCGGCCAATTGGCTACATAAATAATCATATCAAATTCTGGCTCACCTGCATTGTTAGCGGCCTGCCTTGCCCATACCGGAAACCGCAAATCGTAACAGACCTGCATATTTATTTTCCATCCTTTTACCTGTGTAATTAATCTTTTATTACCCGCTGTATAATGATCATTTTCTTTAGCAAAACCAAACAGATGGCGCTTGTCATAATAGCCGTATTGCCCGTTTGGCATCATCCACAGCAGTCGGTTATAATAATTATTTTCTGCTTCAATAATAGTGCTGCCGGTAATAATTATCTTTTGTTCTGCGGCTATATTTTTCATCCATGTTACGGTATCTCCGTCCATTTTTTCTGCAAGTCTTTCTGGCTGCATACTAAAACCTGTGCTAAACATTTCTGGCAATACAACCAGTTCTGTACCCTGTGGTATAGCTTTTATTTTTTGTAGCAGCATAGCAAGATTGGCTGCTTTATTTTCCCACACAAGGCTGGTTTGTATAATGCTTATGGTAAGTGGCTGCATTTTGTGAAGGTAATAAATTACACAAAAAAGGTATTAATAAAAATGGTATTAAACCAGTATTTTGATAAAACAATTTTAAATGAAGAGCATATTACTTATAAAGTAAAAAGCTTAAAAAAGATATAAAATTACCACACAATACCCCGGCGAAAGTTGCATCTATTTCACATCAAGCACTTTGTCTGCCCAAAGTATAAATTCGTCTGCGTCTAACATTGAAAATGAATGTGGGTGTCTTTCTCCGTCTGGTAAAAAGCCTTTTCCCAGGCAAGAAATATATTCAGCTTTTTTATTTCCTAAAAGTCGCAACTGAACAATACATGCTGTTATATCTGCAAGGTTTATCCATTCAACTGAACCGTTTCGTTGAGTAATAAACCAGTTAATGTCAGGGTCGGAATAAAGTCTAACTGGAATTGAAGTAAGATATTTTGCATTGCCTCCATCTTTTGCATCTCTGTAAAATGAAGATGCCATTTCGTATGCCTTTGGTTTCTGTAATGGTGTTCCGCCAAATTGATTTTTGAAAATAGTTGTAATCATTGAGGCTTCACTATTTTTTCGTTTTGTGCTGTCAATAGTCATTGCTCTAATATAACCATTGTACAACCTCTTTAAATCTAATGGAGGATCAACGCCAAAAACGGCATTTGGTTTTATTATTGATTTGTTATTTGGATTGAATGCCTTCTCTGCATAAAACATTGCCTGATGTCCCGCCCAGGATTGGCCACCAATAATAAATTTATTTTTAGGAACATTGTACTTTTTAATTATTTCGGGAATTAATAATTCAAGACGTGTTTCAAAAAAATTATTTCTGTCAACTGTGTCTGCCCTATAAAGAAATGGCAATAGAACTGTATAACCTGCGGCACAAGCCTTTGCCGGCAAATTTGTTTCTGTAAGCGTTTGTTGTGGATAGCTAAATCCACCAAGAACTACTAAAAGTCCTTTTGATGGTTTTTCAGGGATTAGTGTAAAGTATAAAGTTTCAATAACACCATTTTTTTCTGTATAAACAGTGTCAATCTTTTGAGCAAATAAGTGTGCCGATAAAAAAAATGTTATAATTAAAAATGTTTGTCGCATTAGATTATTTTTTTAATCTTAAACTGTCTGGTATAGTTGCATACTAGAACAGTTTCTGAAAAACTATTGCAACTTTAAAAATATACAAATAATTTTATAGTCTCACACGAGGGTTGTTTGTATAATGTTTATAGTAAGTGGTTGCATGGGGCGAAGGTAATAAATTACAAAAAAAAGGCCTTAATAAAACAGCATTAAACCAGTATTTTTTTGTAAAATAATTTTAAATAAAAGTATATCGTTTTAATTTTATTTATTGCTCTTATAGGGCTATGTGCTGCAGCTCAGGAAAAAAATGAAGTTACAACAATTGTTTTTGAAAAGGTGGAGGAAGAAGCCATATTCCCGGGCGGCGGGGCAGAATTCCAAAAATTTTTACAAAAAAAATATTAATGCAAATGTACCTGTAAGAAAGCATGCAAGGCGGGGAGTGTATAAAGTTATCGTAAGATTTATTGTGGGCAAAAATGGTAAATGTTCCGATTTTATGGCAGAAACAAATTTGGGCATGACACGGAGGAAGAAGTGATCATGGTTTTTTAAAGCTTAGCCCGGATTGGATGCCGGCACGGCAGCCGGCATACAGAAGGCAGCCGGTTACATTTGCTATTAATTAATAGATATAGACTGGCTTTTGCCACTGAACAAACGCTATAATTTACCCCAACATTGTAGCCATTGTGGCTTTATAGTTATACAGGCTCATAACAACCAGTTAAAAAACTATAACAACCAGCTAAAATACTATTGTAATTTTTTTTGTACAGCTTTAAATTACTGGGCATTATTAAAAAGAATAACTTTCCAACAAAATTTGCGCTATTTGTAAAAATGTGCGTATTATTGCATTGGGAGTAGTGTTTAATTACCTTAATATATGGTTTCTGCCATGTAAATGCTTTCAACCAAAGAACAAATTTTCAACCTCAATTTCAAGTAAGCTAGAGCAAAATTTTTTTGACAACGCATCTCTTTTATATTTTATGTACGACATAACACAACTGAACGACCTCCTCGTTACTGAACTGCATGATATTGCAGAAGGATTAAACATCCCTAACTTAAAAAAACTTGGCAAGCAGGATCTTGTAAGTGCTATTATGGACAACCAGACCACTGCGGCAGCGGAGAAAGCAGCCGATACCGAAAAACCGAAAAGAAAAAGGATTATAAAAACGGATGATGATTCACAGTCTGCTCCATTATTTGCGGCAGAAAAAACGACAATTGCATCTGCGCCTAAGGAACCTCCTGCCCCAAGAGCCAAAAGAGCTGATGTAGAAAAAAAGCCATCAAAAAAAATAAAAACAGAAGAAACACAGCCACAGCAAGACCAGGACGAAGACCTGCAGCCCATAACAGGCGAGCAAACCACCATACCTGCTGCCATTGCACAAATGCTGCAGGAAGAAGATATACAACAACCAGAAGTGGCAATGGAAGAGCCCGTGTTTGTACCCAGGGAACAACGCCAGCAACACCGGCCAAAAGAACAACCGGTTTTTAATATAGAGTTTGATGGTATTGTACAAGGCGAAGGTGTGCTGGAAATGATGCCCGATGGGTACGGCTTTTTAAGAAGCAGCGATTACAATTATCTTTCTTCCCCTGATGATATTTATGTATCCCCTTCACAAATAAAATTATTTGGTTTAAAAACGGGAGATACTGTTTTTGGATCTGTTCGTCCGCCGAAGGAAGGCGAAAAATATTTTGCGTTATTAAAAGTTACCACCATCAACGGCAAATCGCCGGAAGAAGTAAGAGACAGGGTGCCGTTTGATTATTTAACACCATTGTTTCCTTTTGAAAAATTAAACCTTACCACACGCAGCGATAATTACAGTACAAGAATAATGGATTTGTTTACACCCATTGGTAAAGGTCAGCGTGGGCTCATTGTAGCACAACCAAAAACGGGTAAAACTATGTTGCTAAAAGAGCTTGCAAATGCAATAGCAGAAAACCACCCGGAATGCTACCTGATGATTGTATTGGTAGATGAACGGCCGGAAGAAGTTACAGATATGGAACGTAGTGTAAAGGCGGAAGTGATAGCATCTACCTTTGATGAGCCTGCAGAAAAGCATGTAAAGGTTTCTACCATTGCATTAAACAAAGCAAAGCGCTTAGTAGAGTGCGGGCATGATGTGGTTATTTTACTGGACTCCATTACCCGTTTGGCAAGAGCACATAATACCGTTGCACCAAGCAGTGGTAAAGTATTGAGCGGTGGTGTGGAAGCAAATGCTATGCAAAAACCAAAGCAGTTTTTTGGTGCGGCACGTAAAATAGAAAATGGTGGATCGCTCACAATTATTGCAACTGCGTTGGTAGATACAGGCAGTAAAATGGACGAAGTTATTTTTGAAGAATTTAAAGGAACGGGTAATATGGAATTACAACTGGAGCGTAAATTATCTAACCGCCGCATTTATCCAGCTATTGATATCGTAGCATCCAGCACCCGCAGAGATGATTTGTTACTGGATAAAGATACCTTTCAGCGCATGTGGGTATTGCGCAAGCACATGGCCGATATGAACCCAGAAGAAGCATTGAATACGTTGCTTAAAAATATGAGAGGCACAAAAGACAATGCAGAGTTTTTAACCAGCATGAATGGATAATATTTTTAGAAAATAATCGTTATTATATTTTAAAACCGCCTTTTAAAAAAAGGTGGTTTTTTTATTTTATAATATGATAATGCAATTTTTATTTCTTACTCGTCAAAGGCAGCAGCAATGTTCATCTTTATTGGCTGCTTGCCCTGCACAAACTGTAGGGTCGCACACTCTCGTACATTTTTTCTATACTCAGCAATAAAATGAGCAATATTCAGATTTGAAAAAAACTAACCAAATATTACAAACCAAAGAGCTGTGCCCTCTCCCCAGGAGAGAGGTAAGGGTGAGGCCACTTCTCCTCGTCTTCTTCCTTGTCATTCCCTTTTTCTCTTTTGCACAAGATATTACTGGTGTATGGAAGGGTACTTTTTATGTAGATTCTACAAAGCAAACCTGCAAGTTTCAATTAACTATAAGTGAAGAAAAAGGTAAACTTACCGGCTACTCCCGCATAGAATTTTTACAGGATACCGTAAAGCAAATTGTATTTAGAGAACATACTATCAAAAAAGAAAACGACCAGGTAATTATTGAAGATGATAAACAGATAAAGAAAGCATCTACTATAGCACAGCCAGGCGAACTGCGAAAAATAATGACCATGCAACTAAGCGGCGATAAAGATAAAATGCAGTTGAACGGCACATGGGTAACCAATAAAACAAAAAGATTTTTAAGCGCAACAGGCACTGCCCAAATAGAAAAAAATGTAGCGTACGCAACTACAGAAATATTTCAAACGCTGCAAAAATTAAAACTGGCAGATGAACTATCGTTTGCCAAAGCACCCAAAATTGCCCCTGTAATAAAAATAACAGCAGATGAAAATAGTATAGCAAAGGAAACAGCAGAACCCTTACCCGAAAAAGTATTAAAACCAAAAGATATTGATATGCAAAAAACGGCTATTGCAAAAGCTGGAGCCATAGCTACGCAAAAAGAAATAGCCACTATACAAATAACCGTACCAGAACCCGAAAAAATATTAACTGCAAAAAATATTACTACAGAAAAAGCACCGATTATTATTGTTGAAAAGCCTGCAGGCAATATGATTGTAAAAGCTATTAAAAAACCTGCTGAAACTGCGGTGGTTAAAATTATTCCTGTACCAAAAAAAGCAGAACCCGTTAGTACAAAAGTTAATGAAAAGCCTGTCGCAGAAACTAAATCGGTTGCTAAAATTGCTACTCCATCTACCGCAATAAAACCAGCAGATAATAGGATTGCAAAAGCAGATAGTAAAGAGAAAATAATTGCCAGAACAGCAGTGCCGGTTACAGCAGCCAAACCTGTTGTAAGTAAAGCTACACCAGCAACAGCAGCAAACGCAACTGTACTAGTTGTGCAAAAAACTACTGCCGCAGTAAATGCAATTGCTTTGAGAAAAGATGCCGCATTAGAAGCAGATAAAAGAACAACTACATCCGTACAATCTATTTATTACAAAACAGATAGCCTGCAACTTACCTTATACGATAATGGAGAAATAGATGGAGATACGGTAAGTGTTTTGCTCAACGGAAAAGTAATTATTGCAAAGCAGGGCCTCAATTTAAAACCCAATGTGCATACCATTTATTTTGATGCGAATACACCGGACTCTGTGAGCCTGGTAATGTATGCAGAAAACCTTGGTGCTATACCGCCAAACACAGGGCTGCTCGTAATAAAAGATGGCTCATCTACTTACGAAGTTCGTTTTAGTGCAGATCTTAGCAGCAATGCTGCCATCATTTTGAGAAGGCGAAAAAGAGAATAATTTTACAAGGCAACACAATAGAATAATATGTTGAATATAGAACAGTACTTAACAGGGTACATTTCTGCTTAAATTTTATAGCCTTTTTTCTACATGTGTTTTGTGGTCACACTCCCCGCTGCAAAAAACATAATTACTCCGCCAATAAACATACATACCCCACCGGTAACAATTACAAAAATAGTTTCTCCCGCAAAAATATTTTTATTTAAGTAGCTCAATAAAAATGCTGCCGTAACCTGTGGTATTACCACAGAAAAATTGAATACGGCAAAATAAGTAGTCATTTTTTCCTGCGGCGCTATGCTGCTAATAATGCTGTAGGGTATGGTGGATATGCTGCTCCAGGCAATACCTATAAATGCAAACGAAAAGAAAAGCAAGTATTTGTTTTTTATAAAATAAATAAGCAGTAAGCCTGCGGCACCTGCTATTAATGCGCAGGCATGCAATTTTTCCTTCGAAATATATTTTAAAAAGGTAGGCAGGGCAAAGGCGAGTAATGCTGCTAGTGTACTGTAAAATGCAAAACAAATTCCTACCCACGTAGTACCGCTTTCAAAAGCAGTGCTCCCTGCATCTGTTGTGGCAAAAATATATTTTGTAATAACTGGCGTAGCATAAATCCACAAAGAAAATAAACCGAGCCATGTAAAAAACTGTACAATAAAAAGGGGTAATAAATGCCGAAATATTTTGAACATGTTATAAAAGTAAACAATGATTGTAAAGCCTCAATGCAATTAAGTATTTTTGTTATCCTATACACGTGGCTATACAAAAAATAAACATAATTCAATTTTTAGACCTTGCGCAAAGCCAGCCTGTGCTGGATGTACGCAGCCCCGGCGAGTACACGCACGCACATATACCCGGCGCATACAACCTGCCCCTTTTTACTGATGAGGAAAGAAAAACAATAGGTACTTCATATAAACAGCAGAGCAGGCAATATGCTATAAAAATAGGGCTAGATGCATTTGGTACAAAAATGCGTGCAATGGTAGAAGAAGCAGAAAAAATAATGTTGGTGCAAAAAAAGAGTAATGGAAATTTTAAAGATATTATTTTAATACACTGCTGGCGGGGCGGCATGCGTAGTGCAGGTGTGGCATGGCTGCTGGATTTGTATGGCTATAAAGTGTACAGCCTTGCAGGCGGGTACAAAACATACCGCAATTGGTGCCTACAGCAGTTTGCAAAAGCGTATAATTTTAAAATTATTGGCGGGTACACCGGTAGTGGAAAAACATTGTTATTACATGCGCTTGCAAAAGAAAATTATTCCATTATAGATTTAGAAGGCCTGGCAAACCACAAAGGATCTACATTAGGTGCACTGGGTCAAAAAATACAGCCTACACAAGAAATGTTTGAAAATTTATTAGCAGAAAAACTTGCTAGTGAAAGTAAAAGCAGCAATATTGATTCCGTTGCAAATGACCCACAGCCAATAGCCCAACTGAAAACTGCCCATTGCATTTTTTTAGAAGATGAAAGCCAGCGCATAGGAAACTTGCAAATACCCATGCCTGTATGGTATAGCATGCGTAAGGCAATGGTTTATTTTGTAGATATTCCCTTTGAAGAACGGCTAAATTATCTAACGAACGAATATGGTATTCACCCAAAAGAGCAACTGGTAAATGCTATTATGCGCATACAAAAAAGACTGGGCGGGCTGGAAACAAAAAATGCTATTAATTTTTTACTGGAAGATAACTTTAAAGAAAGTTTTAGGATATTATTAAAGTACTACGATAAATTTTACAGAAAAGGATTATTTAACCGGGATGATGCTGCATCATTAATTAAAGAAATAAAAGCAGATAATGTGGATACGGAAATGCATGTAGCTTTATTAAAAAATTATTTATAAATGGAACAAATCAAACTTACCCAATATTCTCACGGAGCAGGATGTGGCTGTAAAATATCCCCCGAGGTATTAGATAAAATATTAAAAGGGAATATTGCTATGCCCGATAATGATAAACTTATTGTAGGTAACCACAGTAAAGATGATGCGGCTGTGCTGGATATGGGCAATGGTACGGCACTTATTTCTACCACAGATTTTTTTATGCCTATTGTAGATGATCCCTTTAATTTTGGCCGCATAGCATCTGCAAATGCTATAAGCGATGTGTATGCTATGGGCGGAAAACCAGTACTGGCAATAGCCATACTCGGCTGGCCCATAAATAAATTACCGCCAGAAGTTGCCCAACAGGTTATAGATGGCGCAAGAAGTATTTGCAAAGAAGCAGGCATTCCACTGGCGGGTGGGCATAGTATAGATTCGCCGGAACCTATTTTTGGCCTTGCAGTAAATGGCATTATTGCTGTAGAAAATATTAAGCGAAATAACACTGCACAGGAAGGCGATATATTATTTCTTACAAAACCTTTGGGCGTAGGCATATTAACCACTGCAGAAAAAAAAGGAATTTTAAAAGCCGTACATATAAACCTTGCTGCACACCAAATGATGCAGCTAAATAAAGTGGGCGAAGCGCTGGGCAAATTAAAATGCGTACATGCCATAACAGATGTTACAGGCTTTGGTTTGCTGGGCCACCTTACCGAAATGGCCGAAAGCAGCGGGCTTAGCGCTGTTGTACATTTTGATAGCGTACCATTAATAACGCCAGACTTGCTGGAATATGTAGCACAAAAAAGTGTGCCCGGCGGCACCGGCAGAAACTGGGATAGTTATGGCCATAAGATTGGAGAAATAACAGCAACACAAAAAGCAATACTTGCAGACCCGCAAACCAGCGGTGGATTATTGATAGCAGTACAAAAACAAAATGTGCACGAAGTTATTCAACTGCTACAGGAAAATGATCTTGGAAATTTTATAAACCCCATTGGGGTTTTAAAAAGTAAAGAAGAAAAAATAGTTAGGATAGATTAATTAAATAAGTGGCTATTTACCCACCCCATATCTTACAAAACGGCAGGTGTAAAAAGAGTGCAGCATAAAATTATAATTAGTTTATTCGCTTACTTTGGTGCATGTATACACGCACCAGGGCGTAGAACTAAAGCTGCGCAGCGACCCAAAAGTTGAAACACGGTATTCGTCAGCCCCAATTGCACAAATGCAATGTTGTGCGATCGTAATTATATTGCTAAATTCATTCTGCAATCAATTTTTTACTGGGGTCTATAAATAACCAAAGCAAGCCTCCTGCAAATAATACTCCTGCAATTGCATATAAGGGTGCACTGAAATTATTTGTAACATCAACAATTTTCCCAAACATTATTGCCATAAAAAATGCGCCAAGCTGACCAAAGAAATTCATAATACCTGCAACTAATGCCGCTTTATTTCCACCTATGTCAACGCATGAAGAAAAGAATGTTATTACATTCGATGCATAAAAAAAATGAGCAGTAATAAGGCTTATTATAACTAAAGTATTGTTTGTAGTTATTCCTGTTACAATAAATAATATTCCCATTATGCCAAAAGATAGCATGGCGATAAACCGTCGTCCAAACCACAGTCCCCTTTTTTTGACCAGCCGATCACTCACCAGTCCTGAAGACAATGCAGCAATAATTCCCACAATGAATAAATACGAAGTGGCCATTTTCATATTATTTTCAGAAAAATTTCTCCCTTTCTGTAAATAAGTGGGCATCCATGAGACAAAAAAATAGTTTGCCCATTGAGAGCAAAAGAAAGATATTGCCAGAGCCCACAAACTCTTTTTTTTAAGTGCTGTTTTAAATGAAAACTTCTCGTGATCTTTACTGAATCTGCGGTTGGCTTCTATAAAATCTCGCTCTTCATTTGTAATGCCTTTCATTTCCGAGGGATGGTTCCTGAACCATAAAAAACACAACAATACCCACAGCAGCCCGATAAAACCATTTACGATAAAAGTGGCACGCCAACCATATGCAACTGCAATAGGAATAACAATCAAAGGGGCAATTGCGGCCCCGGAATTGGCACCTATGCTCAACCAAGATATACCTCTTGCCGTTTCGTTTGCCGGGAGCCAACGTGATATGGCACCGGAACTATTAGGATAAGCTCCTGATTCGCCTATGCCAAAAAGAAAACGTACCGCTATCAATGAAACTAATCCTGTAGTGGCGCCGGTGAGAACAGTAAACAAGGACCACCATAATACGATCCGCATAAAAACTGCACGTTGCCCAATACGATCTCCTAGTAGAGCAGAAGGAATTTCGAATAAGGCATAAGCTAATGCAAAAGCACCTAATACCCAACCCCATTGCGTGTTGTTTAAATGAAATTCAGATCTCATTCTTAAAGAGACAAGACCAATGCAAATACGATCGAGGTAAGTAATTAGAGTTAAAAAGAAAAGAAAAATAATTACCCGGTAACGATATGGAATTTTTCTTTTCATTATTCAAATTTGACCAAATTATTTTTAAGAATTTTCAGGGAAATAAATTCTGCATCTTCTGATATTCCATGAATTATTCCGGATTTGCGGCTACGAAGCCAGGGGAATCCGATGAAGAATAATCCGTTTACAGGAGAAATTCCGTTATGATGAATTGGTTTGCTATCATTGGTCAACACAGGTAATTTTATGTAACTGAAATCTGATGTAAAACCTGTTGTCCATATTATAGAATTAATTTGTTTTTCACTGCAATTGATTGCGGGAATATCTTCTGAACAGGATGCATTTATATCGGGCTGATCCGCCTGATCTTCTTTAACTTCATCAGCAATATATCCCTCCTTTAAAATAAAATTATCGATCCTAACTTTTATTTCTTGAGAAAATTCATCTCCGAAACGTACATTTTCTGCAGCATCGGACGCAAAGTTTATTGTATTGTTTTCAATATTAGTCAAGCGGCCAAGAATAATTACGCCCTGCCTGTGTAAAGATTGTAAACTAATTGTATGTCCAAGTACTCCAACCCCAGAAAGCAAAGGGGTTGTTTCCGTCAATTGTCTATGATCTGTAACATCATCCGTTGGCTCATCATAAAATTTCATTCTAATAAGCCAATCTAATATATCTTTTCCTCTGTAACGGCGTGGATTTCGACCTACTTTACTGCTAGATAAATAAATTTTTCTTCCACTTGCGACAAGATCTTCTGCAACTTGGCAGCCTGATTGCCCGCTACCTACAATCAAAACTCCGCCTTCAGGAAGCTGTGATGGGTTGCGATAATCGGCAACATGAATCTGGTGAATTTTTTTTGATAAAGTCTTACTGAGAGTAGGGATTTTGGCTGCACTCATAGCCCCTGAAGCAATCACAACTTGTTTTGAAATCCATTGTTCGATCTGATCATTGTGACGAACTTTAACTGTAAAATATTTCTCTGACGGTGCTTTTGTAACCGAGCTAACTATAGTGTGTTCTCGAACAGGAAGTTGGAATTTTTCTGCATATTTTTTTAATTTGGTTATGAGTTTTTCACGAAGCAGAAACTCCTCGGGATGTAAATTTTGAAAAGTTTCTCCGGGAATGGTGTTCATGTGGTTAGGGGTATTAAGAGCAAATGAATCCCATCTTTGTGAACGCCATGACTCACCAATTTGTCCCCGCTCAAATATTTTATGCTTTAAGTTATTCTTGGAAAGAAAATAACCCATGCTTAACCCTGCATGACCGGAGCCCACAATAATTACATCAAACATTTGTGGTGTTGATTGTTTCATTTAGATTGAATTGATGATTATCGCCTTTTATGTCGCACAACGTGGAGCATTTACGAAGTAGCGGCATTTGATGTTAGTCCAGCCAACAACTGCTGCAAATTAAGGTTGCAAAATTTGAAGTTACGATAAAATGCCGATGGAATTCCGTTAAGCCGAAACTGAAGCACAATAAAGAACTAAAAGCCGATTGTTATTTCTAATGCCCAACTTGCACAAAACCCAATCCTGCTGGGCTTCTTCGCTTTAATATCTAAGTAATATGTAGTATATTATTGCTTGTAATCATTAATAAAAAAAAGCCAATCATTTTTATGAAAGTCATTGCCAAAATATGTACTGTCAAAATTTTTTACTTTCTGCAAAACAAAATCTTTTACAGATACATCAGTAAAATACAGATGAAAACAAATCCAATAAATGCCGTGTTGTGTAGTAAAGTGAAGCCACCAACTCTCCAAAGTGTCAAATTTTTCCCCCCACTTTCTAACTGGGTCTTCATCTAAAATTCCTCCGCTACTACCACTTTCTATAATTATTTTATTAGCCCTTTCATATACATCTAATCCACCTCCCTCAACTCCCAAACTTAATATTTTTTTCATTTCCTTACTCAATTTTAATTTTTCAATTTCCTTCATCAATTTACCTGTTTCTGCTAATGCTACAATAATTTTTTGGTAGTGTAAAATGTCGTCAAATCCAAATGTCCGTTCCTCCGCCCCGGTTCGTGTTCCACAAAACAGCAGGCATAATAAAGTAACGAATACAACACTAACAAATCACTTATCAAATAAAAAAGTGAGACATTTATGTGAACCGCAGCAATTTGTGTATCGCAAAACGGCAGGTATAAAAAAAGTGTAGCATAAAATTATAATTAGTTTATTCGCTTACTTTTATGCGTGTAGACATGCACCAGGGCGTAAATTATTTATTCGTCAAGCCCTAATAACGCCAAACCCTTTATTAGCGGTTTGTTGTTCTTTTCGGTCGTCATTATTTGTCATTGTCTATGTCCCCTTTGTCGAAGGAATAAGTAAAATGCGTTGCTTGTAGTTCGTTACTGTAAGAAGTTGTTTTATAAAAATTTACAGCTTGTGTGTCGTCAGCCTCTGCTTGTACAAATGCCTCTTCAAAACCATTTTCTTGGCAATAATTTGTCAAGAAAGTAATAAGTTTTTTTCCAATGCCTTTTCGTTGGTAGTCTGCTAAAACTCCCATATCATAGATGTATGCTATTGGTTTAGTAGAATAATAACGGTGGAGAATATAAACAGTTAATCCGCCAAGAACTTTGTTGTCATACTTGGCAACCAAGGTAAAGAAGTCAGGCTTGTTTAAAAGACTTTGCAAATGCTTTTCATCGGGCTTTTCGAAATTATTCATTTCGAAGACTATTTGAAATATTCTTATGAGGTCGGAAAAATCGTCAATGTCTTGCGGAGAAAGTTTTTTTAGTTCAATGTCCATAAATTATCTGATTTTAGTGTCGCTTTACAGTGACCGTTCTTGCACAGTTCGTGTTATGCGTTCGTTTTTTTTAATTTGAAAACCAACTCATATCAGCTCTATAAACTATCGTTTCGGAATTTATTGCTAGGACTGATTTTATTTTGAAGATTTGTTCAAATTCATTCACTTTTTCATTTAGGTTTTCACTCATTGAGAATTCCTCCCAATTGCTAAAACCCATCATTATGATTATTTGATTTGTAGCATCACCATCAACTACTTTATATGTCTTGAAAGTTTTGATTTGTTTGCCTACATAAAACTCCTTTAGTTTTTCAATCATTTTAAGAGCCTGTTCAATGTTACTCACAGTTAATGTTATAAATCTTATAAGTTTTGTCTTCAATTTGAATGTGTCAACTGTGCTTGAATTTGCATATTTGGACACTTTAAAAATTGTCTGCACATCACCAAACGGAAACACATGAAGTCTATTGTCTGCAATATCTTCTGCTGGTTTAACCGCATTGTCAAAGTCAGTCCAAGTATGGTCAAAAGTTGCATCAACAAACTGTCCGTAACGACTTCCTGAAATTACAAACCAACCATACCAACCCCATTTATCGCCATTTGTTTTGTGCCAATTTAAATGTAGTTTATATCCATTCTCAAAGTTTTGTAATTGTCCGTCTTTGGGTTTCCACATTGCGAACTGTCCTATGTTACTTTCTTGTCCGTAAGTTGAACTTGCTATCACAAGCAATGCAATAATTAGTTTAAATTTATTCATATTGAAGTGTTTGTTAGGCGGTTTCAAGTTTTTAACGCAACATTTTACTAAAGTTAATTTTCTTTTTTTGTTTAACATGGAAACGGATTAAATACTTTTGTTTAAGCGATTTTTTGAAGTATGTATTCTTCGAAAACATCTTTTGGGGTTTTCCAGTTCAACACATTTCTTGGTCTTTTGTTGAGTTCATCTTGTACCCTTTTAAGTTCTTGTTTTGAGACGATAGAAAAGTCTGTCCCTTTAGGAAGATAATTCTTGATAAGCCCGTTGCTGTTTTCGTTTGTAGGCCTCTCCCAGGGGCTGTAAGGGTGGGCAAAGTACACTTGTATTTTAGTGTTCTTTGTAAACAGTTTGTGTTGTGCCATTTCGGTTCCATTGTCGTAGGTAAGTGTCTTTTTCATTTGAGCTGGGATACTTTAAACTCCTCCTCAAATGCTTTTCGTACCTAGATGGCATCCATTGTTTTTAGGTATACCAAAATCACTATACGGCTGCTTTGTTCATTTAAAATGCCGATATTTGTTTAACAGCTATTTTGCAATTCTTCGCAGACAGGATTTTGTTTTTAAAGTTTTCTTTAGTCCTGTTTTACTTACCCGGAATGTTGTAACAATAAAAAATAGTTTCGACCATCTTAAATTTTATCGGCCTGATCACATAGGCTTTTATAACCTTACTAAAGTACAAGTTGCTATAAAATGTAAAGACCCTATTTACACACATCATAAAATTGACATTACATTTTAAGAGCTAAAAAGCGGGCAGATAAAGCAACCTGATATATTTAAAGATTGGTGCCCCCAAAAATAAAATAAGTTTAGAACTTAGTTTAGCTCGTTACATTATGCCAGACTTAAACAAGACAATAAAAAATAGTAAAATGCCGCAGGTAAAGATGAACAATGCTCCCAAAGCTGCGCATGGCAGGGATAGCAGCGAATGCCGCTGCCTTTGAGCGGCAGCAGTGTATAGCCCGTGCATGAAGTTGAAAAAAGTACTTTGAGCTCATGCCCCAAAATAAACTGCGCATAAAAACAGGAAAAAAAATAGGCATGGAATGGCTGCAAAAATTATTTTATTTTTTATTCTAATCCTTTCGCCCTATTTTTGAAATAATGAAGCAAACAACTACATACAATTTTACTCCCTTCTATTACTTTTATTTTAGTAAGCAGCCGGGATGTGTATGTAACTAACCAAAAAATAAACGAGTTTACATAAACAAAGTCCCGGCTGCAAAGGCCGGGACTTTTTATTTTATACCAAAGCAACTGAAAAGTTTGTATGAACAGTAATAAAAATAATGTGGTGAAAAAGCAGGAGGGTATTGCCATACAGGGTTTTGAAGGCAGCTTTCACCAGCAGGCGGCATGGGAGTTTTTTGGTAAAAATGTACCTGTTGTTTGTTGTGCAACTTTTAGAGAGCTGTTTAAAAAAGCTGCTGATAAAAAAGAAACGTATGCTGCCGTTATGGCTATAGAAAATTCTATTGCGGGAAGCATAATGGCAAATTATAATTTGCTGCAAAAATCTGACCTTACCATTACTGGCGAAGTGTATTTGCAAATAAAGCAACATTTGATGGTAAATCCGGGAATAACGTTAGCCGACATCAAAGAAATACATTCTCACCCGATGGCCATACAGCAGTGCCTGGAGTTTTTAGATAAATACAACTGGAAGCTGGTAGAAACGGAGGATACTGCCCTTAGTGCAAAACATATTCACCAGCATAAAAGCAAACATATTGCAGCTATTGCAGGTAAACAGGCCGCAGATCTTTTCGGGTTACAAATGATTGCGCCAAACATTCACACGCAAAAAAATAATTATACCAGGTTTCTTATTTTGCAAAGAACAAAGGAAGCTGTTGTTGTTACAGATGCCAACAAAGCCTCTGTAAATTTTAGTACAGATCATACCAAAGGAAGTCTTGCAAAAGTGCTTACAAAAATTGCAGAGGCGGGAATAAACCTTAGCAAACTACAATCTTTCCCCATAGCGGGCAGTAATTTTTTATATTCTTTTCATGCAGATATGGAGTTTGAAAACACAAAACAATTTCATGAACTTATAAAAAAGTTGCAGCTCGTTACGGCAAATTTAAAAATTTACGGAATGTATACATCAGGAAAAAAATAAAATGATACAAACAGCAAAAAGACTGGAAGGCATAAATGAATATTATTTTTCTCAAAAATTAAGAGAGATTGATGAGATGAATAAGGCTGGTAAATGTGTGATAAACCTAGGCATTGGCAGCCCAGATTTACCACCGCATACCGATGTTATAAAAGTACTGCATGAAGAGAGTGCAAAAGCAACTACTCATGCTTATCAAAATTATAAAGGAAGCCCATTATTGCGACAGGCCATAGCAGCATGGTATAAAAAATCGTACGCTACAACGCTGGATGCAGATACAGAAATATTGCCGCTCATTGGCAGTAAAGAAGGCATTATGCATATTTGTATGACCTATTTAGATAAAGGCGATGTTGCCCTGATACCAAACCCCGGCTACCCCACTTACCGGGCTGCAGTTACGCTTGCAGGTGGCACCACTGCAGAATATATTTTAAGAGAAGAAAACAATTGGTTTCCTGATTTTGCTGAGTTAGAAAAAAAAATGGATGAGCTAAAAGCCAATACCGGCGGTACTTATAAGCTTATGTTTGTAAATTACCCGCACATGCCTACGGGGCAGTTGCCGGTAAAAGAAAAAATGAATGAGATCGTGGCGTTTGCAAAAAAGCACAGTATTTTATTGGTGCATGATAACCCTTACAGTTTTATTTTAAATGATGAACCCTTTAGTTTATTAAGCATTGCCGGCGCAATGGAAGTAGCAGTGGAATTAAATTCATTAAGCAAAAGCCATAATATGGCAGGCTGGCGTGTGGGCATGCTTTGCGGTGCAAAAGAACGCATAAACGAAGTGCTTACATTTAAAAGCAATATGGATAGCGGTATGTTTTTACCCGTGCAACTGGCCGCAGCAAAAGCATTAACATTAGATGAAGAATGGCATAAAACAATAAATAAAATTTATGCCGCAAGGCGGGAAAAAGTTTTTGCATTATTAGCAATATTAAATTGTGTTTTTGATAAGAACCAGGCAGGGATGTTTGTGTGGGCAAAAATACCTTCTAATCAAAAGGATGGTTTTGCATTAACTGATGCGGTGCTGGCAAACGCAAATGTGTTTATAACGCCGGGTGGTATTTTTGGCAGCCAGGGAAATAATTATGTGCGGGTAAGCCTGTGCAGCACTGCAGAAAAAATAGAAGAGGCAATTGAAAGAATAAAATTAAGTAACGTTTAAAAAATTTCCTGTGTTATTTTAATAGCTTTCTTTTTTGGAGAGCGGCAGGGGTGATGAAAATTATATGAATGCAGCAATAATAGGAATAGGATTAATAGGCGGATCAATGGCACTGGCGTTGAAAGAAAAAAATATTGCCGCAACCATTTATGGGGTAGATGCAAACGAAGCACACCAGCAACAGGCATTGAAGCTTGGGCTGGTAGATGAAATAAAAACACTGGAGGAAGCAATAGCATTATCAGATTTAATTGTGATTGCTGTGCCCGTAAATATTGCAGAGAAATTATTAGCTGAAATTTTACCTAAAATAAAAAAGCAGGTAATCATTGATGTAGGTTCCACCAAAAATGCCATTTGCTTAATTGCAGATAAAAGTAAAAACGGAAAACGTTTTGTAGCCACTCACCCGATGTGGGGAACAGAATTTAGTGGGCCACAAGCTGCTGTGGGCGGTGCTTTTACAGATAAAGCTGTGGTTATTTGTAATAAACAAAACAGCGATGATGAAGCAGTTGCGTTGGTAGAAAATATATATAAAGCCCTCGGTATGCATATTGTGTATATGGATGCCAATGCGCATGATGTGCATGCGGCGTACATCAGCCACATATCGCACATATCATCTTTTGCACTGGCAAATACGGTTTTAGAAAAAGAAAAAGAAGAGAAGAATATTTTTGAACTGGCAAGTGGCGGCTTTGAAAGTACCGTGCGTTTGGCAAAAAGTAATATTGATATGTGGGTGCCGATTTTTATGCAGAACAAAGAAAATGTGCTGGATGTTTTAAACGAACATATTGCACAACTAAAAAAATTTAAAAGTTGCCTGGAAAAAGAAAATGTTGAATATTTGGGGCAGTTGATTGAAAATGCAAATAAGATTAAACGAATTTTAAAATGATTTTTAGAGAAGCCATACCGGAAGATATTTTTGAAATACAGGTGGTGCGAAACCTAGTAAAAGAAAATACATTATCTGCCCCTGCACTGGTAACTGATAATGATGTGATGGAATTTATTACAGAAAGAGGTAAAGGCTGGGTTTGCGAAATAGAAAATAACATTGTGGGTTTTTCTATTGCAGATGTAAAGGAAAACAATATATGGGCATTATTTGTACACCCGGACCATGATAAAAAAGGAATTGGAAAAACATTGCATACATTAATGCTGGATTGGTATTTTACCCAAACTGAACAAACTGTCTGGCTGGGCACAAGCCCTCATACAAGAGCCGAAACCTTTTACAGAAAGCAGGGCTGGACAGAAACCGGCCTGCAAGGAAAAGGAGAAATTAAATTTGAAATGACGAAACAACAATGGGTAAATAAAAAATAAAATTATAATCATTTAAAATAATCTTAGTTTTTTTTTTAAATAAAAAAAGGAATAGAGACCAGCAAAACATGAAAGAAAATATAAAAGAAATTTGGAACAAAAGACCGCTCATCATCAGCGGCCCATGCAGTGCAGAAACTGAAGCGCAGGTATTAGAAACAGCACAACGACTGCATGCAACAGGCAAAGTAAATATGCTGCGTGCCGGCATTTGGAAGCCCCGTACCAAGCCCGGTTTATTTGAAGGTATTGGTGTAATAGGCCTGCCATGGCTGCAAAAGGCAAAAGCACAAACCGGTTTGCCTATAACGGTAGAAGTAGCCACAGCAAAGCATGTAGAAGATGCGCTAGCTCATAATGTAGATATACTTTGGATAGGCGCACGTACAACGGTAAACCCCTTTAGCGTACAAGAAGTTGCCGATGCATTGCGTGGCGTAGATATTCCTGTGCTGGTAAAAAACCCAATAAACCCTGATTTGGAATTGTGGGGCGGTGCAATAGAAAGACTGCAAAAAGCTGGCCTTACAAATATAGGAATGATACACCGTGGATTTTCTTCTTACGGCAACACACAATTTCGCAATGCGCCTATGTGGCATCTAGCTATAGAAATGAAACGGCGGTTTAAAGAAATGCTCATGATATGCGACCCCTCTCATATTTGCGGCAACAGAACACTGCTTCAGGAAGTTTCTCAAAAAAGTATTGACCTGGATTTTGGCGGGCTTATGATTGAAAGCCATATAGACCCGGACAATGCATGGAGCGATGCAAAACAACAAATTACTCCTGAGCGTTTAAATGAAATGCTGGGTGATTTGATCTGGCGTTCAGAAAATACATCGGCACAGGAATTTATTACCGCACTGGCAAGTTTAAGAGAGCAAATAAACCATATAGATGATGAGTTGCTTACACTCATTGGGCAGCGAATGAAAATTGCAGACAAAGTGGGCGAGTATAAAAAAGAAAATAAGGTTACGATTTTGCAAACCAACCGCTGGAACGAAATTTTAGAAAGAGCTGTTGCAAAAGGTGATGCACTTGGGCTTAGTAAAGAATTTATTATTCGCTATTTTGATGCTGTACATTTGGAAAGCATCAGCCACCAAAATAAAGTGATGTACGCAAATTGACCACAGACCGACAATCCCTTATGACAAAATTATTTAAGACAATATTCATTTTTTGTTTGTTTATTTATTCTTGCCAACAATCACCAAAAAAGGTTGACACGAAAGTTTATACATCTATTCCACAAAGACAAATTCAATATTTAGTTGACACATTCAAATCAGCTATCGGAAATGAAAAACAACCAAATGAACAAGACAGTCTTCGTATCAAATTTGCTTATAAATTTTACGATTTACTTTCTAACATCTATATAGACAGCATACGAGTTCGGATAGACACAGTTTTGGTTGAGAATTTAACTGTGACAACAGTTTTTCATTGCAATAATGAAATATTTTTTAGAAGCAGTCTTACATTCATGAAAAAAATGGACGCAAGGCAAGACACACTATTTAGATTTATGAAAGGATTAAAGCCAGGTCTTGACACGGTAGTAAATTTTGCATATATTGGTAACCATGAAGTGAGATTGCCAAATTCTAATGGAATACCGATTATTAAAATATTCGCTTTCCCGACTCCTATTTGGTTGCCAAAGAAAGAATAATCTGCGTACAACATTGGGTTTTATGCAAGTTGGGCTTGACCTTGTAACATCATCTATTTACAAATCCCAGCTGTGGTTTAGGCTCGACGAATAAATCTCAACATTAGTTCTTAAATTAGAGTTTATATTTTCAATCAGCAGCGGTTATGGGCGGACGGAATACTAACTCCCAACCTGCATAAGCCCTGCCCGATGTACGATAGTAAATTGCAAATTTAGGAAAGTATTGATGTCGTTTTTATTAATAAAAAAATAATTACTGATGAAAAAAATAGTATTGCTTTCCTTAACTATTATCGTTTTTTATGCCATGAAAGCCCAGATAAAATTACCCGGTATATTTACAGATCACATGGTGCTGCAAAGAAATGTACCCATCAATATTTGGGGAACAGCCGCAGCAGGCGAGCAAATAACTGTGCAGTTTAACAAACAGCAAAAAGCTGCAAAGGCAGATGCACAGGGCAATTGGAAGGCAATACTTGCTATAGAAAAAGCTGGTGGCCCTTACGAATTAACCGTAGTTGGAAAAAATACTATAACTATAAAAGATGTGTTGGTGGGTGAAGTGTGGGTATGCTCCGGACAATCGAATATGGAATGGATACTTGCTGATGCCAAAAATGCAGCAACAGAAATAGCTGCAGCAAATTACCCGCAAATAAGACATATTAAAATTGCAAGGGCGGTAGATGTAATTCCTCAAAATGACATAGTATCTGGCAGCCAATGGCAGGTGTGTACACCGCAGCAGGCAAGTTCCTTTTCTGCTGTGGGTTATTTTTTTGCCAGAAAAATTTCGCAGGAACTGCAAGTGCCTGTTGGTTTAATAAATACATCGTGGAGCGGTACAAATGTAGAAACATGGATAAGTAAAAACGGTTTTGCAGGCAATGAAGATTTTAAAAAAATAATTGAAGCTTACCCTACAGGCATGCCGGCATTGATAGAACAGCATAAAAAAAGAATGGAAGCTGTGGTGAATATTTTTGAAGGAGGTGAAACGAATAATGATACAAACACAGCCTTATGGATGAAGCCCGAATACGATGACAGCAAATGGAAAGCAATAAGCCCGCTACAATTGTGGGAAGAGCAAGGCTTGCCTAATTTTGATGGTAATGTATGGTACCGAAAAACCGTAGAGCTTACAGAAACGCAGGCCGCAAGTACTACCTCTTTACAAGCCGGAATGATAGATGACTCTGACAGTACTTATGTAAATGGAATTTTTGTTGGAGCCACTATAAATAAATGGAATGCAAAACGAAAATATACATTACCACAAGGCATATTAAAAAAAGGAAAAAATGTAATTGCCATAAAAGTGATGGATAATGGCGGTGGAGGTGGTTTATATGGTGATGCTGCTGATTTTTCTTTGCAGGTAAACGGTTCAAATTTTTCCATTGCAGATAGCTGGAAAGTGAAGGTGGATAAGACTTCTATACAATTTTCTGTACAGCCAAATTCATTGCCATCGTTGTTGTATAATGCCATGGTACATCCCATTATTCAATATGGAATGCGTGGGGTAATATGGTATCAGGGGGAGAGTAATGCAGACAGGGCTCATCAATATCAAACCACATTTCCTGCGCTTATAAAAGACTGGCGTTCGCAATTTAAGCAGGGCGATTTCCCGTTTTATTTTGTACAGCTTGCTTCTTTTAATGCAAACAATGAAAATGGTTTTACAGGCAGCCAATGGGCAGAGCTGAGGGAAGCGCAGGCTAAAACGTTATACCTGCCCAATACAGGTATGGTCGTAACAACCGATATTGGAACTGCCAACGATATACACCCAAAAAATAAACAGGATGTAGGGCTGCGGCTTGCATTGCTTGCACTTAAAAAAACATATAGCAAAAATGTTTTTGCTTTCGGCCCAGTGTATAAAAATATGGAAGCAAAAAATGCTAAGGTTGTATTGTATTTTAATGAAACCGCAAAGGGGCTATCTATAAGAAATGATGATAAAATATTGACCGGTTTTATGATAGCAGGCGCAGATAAACAATTTAAAGAAGCAACTGCCATCATTAAAGGTAATACCATAATTGTGGATAATGCAACTATAGCAAACCCTGTTGCCGTGCGGTATGCATGGGTAGATAATGCAGCTAAAGCAAATCTTTCTAACAGCGAAAACCTGCCTGCTATTCCTTTTAGAACAGACAACTGGAAAGGGCTTACCGATGATAAAAAATACAAAGTAGAATAAAAGATCGTTTAAAGAAAAGTATCGATTGCAGCAGCAAGTTTTCGGTCTTTATCCGTTACTGTATTATCGGCATCATGCGTGCTTAAGGTTATGTCTACTTTGTTATACGTATTTTTAAAAGTGGGATGATGATCCATTTTTTCTGCTGCCAAAGCCACTCTTGTCATAAATGCAAATGCTGCAGAAAAATCTTTGAAGTTAAACTCCTGCTGTAAACTTTCTTTTGTTTCGTTCCACATAATTATTATTTTAAAATTAAATTGAAGACAATTTTTGTTATTGTGGCAAAAGTTATACCACTATAGTTTTTTAATGTGCAGCAGTACTGCAGATGGGCGCAGAGTAATGAGCGCTTTAAATGTAGGCTGTTGTTTTACGGGGCTTATGCTAAAATTGCTTAAAAATAAGTGAAGAAAGAAAGCCATTTCTGCCATGGCAAAATTATTTCCTATACACATTCTTGGTCCGGCACCAAAGGGAAAAAAATTTTTCATTTTTCTTAATTCAAATTTTTCATTTAAAAATCTTTCCGGGCTAAAAGACGTTTCCTCCTTCCAGTAATTTTTATTGCGGTGCATTCCAAAAAAGAAGGGGATGATAATGGTACCTTTTGGATAACTGTATTCGCCAAATTGATCGTCATTTAATGCCACTCTTTCCGTCATCCACGCTGCAGGGTATAAGCGCATGGCTTCGTTTATGAGCGCCTGTAAATAATTATTTTTCGGGCTATCTGTTACAGTTATATTATTTATTTCTTCAATAGCTTTTTGTAATATTTTTTTATGGTTTGCAATAAGGTACAATAGCCAGGATAGTGTGTTGGCGGTAGTTTCGTGGCCTGCAAATATGAGAATAAGAATTTCATCAATAATTTTTTCATCTTCCATGGGCAGCCCGGTATCTTCATATCTTGCAGCCAGCAGCATATCCAGCAGGTCGTTAAAAGTGGTATTGCTGGCTTTTCTTTCTGCAATTATTGTTCTTATTATTTCCCTTAGCCGGGCTGTTTTTTTGAATGCTTTACTTTCCTGCCCGTTTAAAGGATAAAATAATTTTCTAAAAGGCTGGTGTATTTCTTTAATAATAAAATCCTGGAGTTCAGAAAAAATATCGCTGAGCTCCTGCATTATTTCCTCAGAAATTTTTATATCAAACAAAGAATTTACTACAATATTAAAAGCAAGTTTTTGCATTAGCGGGTACACATCTGTTTCCTGCGCTGATGGAAAATTAGCAAGAAAATCTTTGATAGATTTTATAACAATTTCGTATAGTCCATTAATTTTTTGATGATGAAATCCAGGTTGTATCAACCGCCGCTGTTTCAGCCACTCTTCTCCGTTGGAAAATAGGAGGCCGGTTCCCAAAAAAGTTGCAGCCCTGTCTGTACTCAACTCAGATTTCTGATAATTTTTTTGATTTTCCCGAAGTACATATTCTACAAAATCTGCATTTTGAGTTATAATAAGGGTACGGTTTTGCGGCAGGCGGGCAGTATAAGTTTCATTAAATTTACCCATACTTTTTTCGATAAACTTTATCGGGTTTTTTACAAACGAAATGGAGTTAAGCAGGGTCTGCGGCAATGAATAACCTTTTGGTAAGTGATATTTTATTTTGCTGTCAGTACTCATTTTCATGTTTAAAAAATAATTTCTAAAAAATTAAAAACTGCTTATTTTTTATTTTTTCATTTGTCATTTCTGTTACCAGTTGCACAGCCGGTATAAGCCTTAGCGATTGCTGCAGCAATTCCACTTCATCTTTTTCCATAGCCTCTCCTTTTGCCAGCCATAAATAATCTAGGTGTTTAAATTCCGGTAAAAGATACTCACCATCATCCTGGTTGTTGTATAAATAATGTACCATGCAGCAGCCTGCCACTTTAAATTCATAGATAGAAAAAAAATAATTGCGCTCTTTTTTTTTCAGTTGAATTTCTATGCTGTGATTTATTTTAAAATGATGGCCCAGTACCTGGTTTATATGCCAGCAAAAAACATAATCTTTTAACGGGGCTACAATGCCAAACAGGCGGGCATTATCAAAAAACTCTTCAATAAGGGTATCGTTATCTATTTTTAATTTCATGAAACCGCTAATAAATATTTTAAAAAAATGGAATAACTGCATTTTTTAAAGAGGAAGATTTCTTTGAAAATACGCTTTCCTTCTTCTTTGCTGCAAGCGTTAAAAAGTTACCGGTAATATTATTTCTTCTGTACCTCTTTTCAATTTCACGTTTGTAGTTTCCCCTTTATTAAATTTGTTAAGCGCATTCATGTAGGTCTGCACATCTGTAAAGGTATGCTCACCCAATTGTATCAATACATCGCCGATTTTTATACCTGCTTTTTGTGCAGGTTTATTTTCTGAAACGCCATCTACCAGTACACCGCTCCCGTTAAAAGTATAATCCGGCATTATGCCCAGGCTCACTTTAAAAGTACTTCTTCCCATACTGCTTTCCCGGGTTTTTGTAAAAGCAATTTTATCCATTTTATCTGTTTGTGTAATAATATTTTGTATGTAGTGTATTACCTGTAGCTCCCCGGTATAATTTATTTTATCAGCATCATCACTGGGCTTATGATAATCTTTATGGCTGCCCGTAAAGAAAAATAATACCGGAATATCTTTTCTATAAAAAGAAGTATGATCGCTTGGTCCGCTGCCGCTACTATCTATATTTATTTTAAAATAATTATCTTTTGTATTAATAAGTTTGCCCCAGGCAGGGGATGTGCCATAGCCGCCAATTGTAAGCCCGTGGGTGCTGTCGTTCAGCCGGCCTATCATATCCATATTTATCATGTAATTCACGGTTTTTAACTCCAGACCGGCATGCTCTGTAAAATATTTTGAGCCAAATAAGCCCAGCTCTTCTCCGGAAAAATTTATAAACAGGTAATTGTATTTTTTGTAAGAAGATTTTTTTAACCACCTGCCTATTTCTATTAATGCAGCCGTGCCACTTGCATTATCATCTGCACCATTATGCACCATCGGCGTACTGCCGCTGTATAATGAATTATGGTCTTCGCCATAGCCCAAGTGGTCGTAATGCGCACCAAGTATAATGGTGCTGGCGGCATTATTATTTATATAAGAAATTATATTGTGACCCGTTTTTTCTTTAGCTGTAATATTAATTTCACAACGCACCGTTTGTCTTTCTTTTAATAAATTTTCGTTATTCGTAGTAATACAAATTACCGGTATAAGTAAAGAAGGCGTTTTGTCTTTTGCATCAAATATTAATTCGCTTTTAACAGCCGTGCTGCTAATAAAAAAAACGGCAGCGGATCCTTTTTGTTCATCTTCTTTTGCCATTTTGTAAACCGCATCATATAAATCAAAATGAGGATTGCCGGCATTAGCGTCTGTTATTTCTTTAATACTATGCTGTGCATACATTGCTTTTGTATAAGTAGTATTATATGTTTTGCCGGAATATGCCATGGGAAAATATTCATCGTTTAATTTTAAAACAGTATCATTTATTTGTAATGATGTGCCTTCCATTATTGCTCTCCCTTCATTTACAGGAAAAGGCTGCACATAATTATTACCGGTATTAAAAGGAGCAAGCCCTGCATTTTTTAATTGCTGTTGTATATACTCATAAGCCAGTTTTTCTCCGGCTGTACCTGTACGCCTGCCTTCCAGCTTATCATCTGCCAGGTAATTAATAGTAGCTTTTAAATTAGCCTGCATTATTTTATCTGCTTTATTTATTTGCTGGGCAAAACCGGCTGTGCAGGTGAGGGTAAGAAGTATTAAATAAAATGATTTCATATAAGGGATGCTGTTTAATTTTTGCAAAGATAAACCTAAGGCTTATTGCAAAACAAGATGCCCCTTAATAATCATGCCTGTCAGGGAAATATTAATGAGGAACACATTTACATCTGCTAAGCTTTATTCATCATCCTTGCCGCTATTAGTTACAGCAAACAAGTATAAAAAATGAAAGAAAAACCTTTCTCTAAATCGTAACGGCTGCCCGCTATCTTAATCTTATTTTTGCACAAATAAACAGGCTATAAAAATTTACAGTTGAGCAAAAAATTAAACATAGCACTCGTAGGAAACCCTAACAGCGGTAAAACTTCTTTGTTTAATGTGCTTACGGGGCTTAACCAGAAGGTAGGAAATTTTCCGGGGGTAACGGTGGAGAAAAAAACGGGTAATTGCAAAATTTCTGATAAAGAAAGTGTAAATATTATTGACCTGCCCGGTACTTATAGCCTTTACCCAAAAAGGGCTGATGAATGGGTAGCCTATAAAGTACTAATGAGGCAGGATGAAAACGTGAAGCCGGATATGATTTTACTGGTAGCAGATGCAAGCAATCTAAAAAGAAACTTACTTTTTTGTACGCAGATTATAGACCTGAAAATGCCTGTGGTTATTGCTTTTACCATGATGGACCTGGCAAAACAAAAAGGTACACAAATAGATATTCCCGGGCTGGAAAGAGAGTTAGGTGTGCCCATCGTAGCCATTAACCCCAGAAAAAATAAAGGCATTGCAGTACTAAAAAAATCATTAGAATTTGCTGTGGAAAATTTGCAGCAACCCCCTGCCAGAGATTTTATAGACACCGCACTACTTGCAACCGGTGCAGTAAAACAAGTAAAAGAAATTTTTCCATCTATAAGTAATTACACTGCCATTCACTACCTCATTAACCACGAACATTTTTCGCTGGGCAGTAAGGAGCAGCTGCAAATAGAGCAGGCAGAAACAGATCATACTTTTAACCCCACCCGCACACAGGCAGAAGAGATAATGCAGCGCTACACCCGCATAAAACATATTATGCAGCAAACGGTGGTGGATGATGACCCGTTAAAAAAATCGCTGTTTACAGAAAGGCTGGATAATCTTTTGCTGCACCGCACCTGGGGCTATGTAATTTTGATTGCCGTGCTTTTTATTATGTTTCAATCTATTTTTTGGCTGGCACAGTTTCCAATGAATGGTATAGAGTGGAGCTTTGGCAAACTCGGTGGTTTTCTTGCAGGAGTGTTGCCTGCAGGCTGGTTTAGCGATTTATTTATTAATGGAATAGTTGCAGGCCTTAGTGGCATTATGGTTTTTATACCGCAGATAATGATTTTATTTGGTGTAATAACTTTATTGGAAGATACCGGCTACATGGCACGTATAAGTTTTCTTACAGATAAGCTGATGCGCAAAGTGGGGCTTAACGGCAAGAGCGTAATGCCCATGATAAGTGGCTATGCCTGTGCTGTGCCTGCTATAATGAGTGCAAGAAATATTGAGAATAAAAAAGAACGGTTGCTCACTATAATGATAACACCATCAATGAGCTGTAGTGCAAGGTTGCCAGTATACACTATTTTAATTTCGCTTATTATTCCTTCAAAATTTTATTTGGGTTTTATAAGTTTGCCAGGGCTGGTGATGATGGCATTGTACCTGCTTGGCACTGTGCTGGCACTTATTGTAGCTTGGGTAATGAAGTGGTTTATAAAAAGTGCAGAGCGTAGTTTTTTTATATTGGAGTTGCCGGTATACCGTAGCCCACGCTGGAAAAATATTGCGACTACTATGCTGGAAAAAGCAAAAATATTTGTGGTTGATGCAGGTAAGGTAATTATGGTAATAAGCCTGCTGCTTTGGGGGCTGAGCAACTATGGGCCATCAAAAAAAATGGCGGCTGTTACACAAAAATATGATGCACTTGTAATGGCCAATCCTGCGGAGGAAGTGCACTTACAAAAGGAAAGAAAAACAGCGCTGCTGCAGGCTTCTTATGCGGGGCAACTGGGTAGTTTTATAGAGCCGTCCATTCGCCCGCTGGGGTATGACTGGAAGATTGGCATTGCACTTATTACTTCATTTGCTGCAAGAGAAGTTTTTGTAGGAACCATGGCCACTTTATACTCTGTAGGAGATGGGGCAGATGAAAACAGTTCTACCCTTCGCCAGAAAATGGCTGCGGCTACCCGTGCAGATGGTACAAAAGTATATGACCTTGCCACAGGATTATCCCTGTTGGTATTTTATGTAATAGCCATGCAATGCATGAGCACACTCGTTATTGTAAAAAGAGAAACCAAAACCTGGAAATGGCCGGTGATACAGTTTTTATACATGACTGGGCTGGCGTATTTACTGAGTTGGGTAACGTATGTTATTTTTAAATAAGGATAGATGCAGAAACTTTTTTTACTTCTTTAAAAAATTCCGAAAACACAAATAAGTATAATCGTACAATTCCATAAAACTTATAGCACTTTCTTTGGCGGCAGTGCAAACGCTACAGCTTCATGCTCAAAATGCCCATTGTGTGCACCATCGCAAAAAGGTTTGTTCTTAGATAAGCCGCAGCGGCAAATACTTACAACTGTTCTGCCACCAAGGTCGTATACATTTCCATTACGGTCCACAATTTCAAAATCGCCATCTACTTTTAAAGAGCCGTTGTTGTTAACAGTTAATTTTACTTTTTCCATGATTTGGTTTTACCTCACCTCTACCTCTCCAAAGGAAAGGAGCCGGCTCCGATATTGTTTAAAGTTTATAAATATTATGTAGCTGATTTTATTTTTTAGTATATCTACAAAATTAAAAATCTCTTTATCTTGTAGGCAATCGCCTTTGGCGAATACCTACAAACCCAATGTCTATTGCACAATTAAAGATCAATAATGGTATGCCGTACAAGTGAGTGACACAACAATGATGACCATAGCTGGTGTTTTGCCCTGATAAAAAAATATTCAATATTTTAGCCGCAACACTTAACAACAGAAATTGAATTATTAAAACCCAATCTTTATACTTGCTACTCATTTCTCAGTGCTTTCCTACCAACCCAATATCCATGCAAACATTAACGGAGCCACAATGGTAGCATCACTCTCTACAATAAATTTTGGTGTAGCAATATCAAGTTTACCCCAGGTAATTTTTTCGTTTGGTACTGCGCCGCTGTATGATCCGTATGATGTGGTGCTGTCAGATATCTGGCAAAAATAACTCCAAAAAGGTACATCATGCATTTCCAAATCTTGATACATCATTGGCACTACACAAATAGGAAAATCGCCGGCAATACCACCACCAATCTGAAAAAATCCTACACCTTTTCCAGATGAATTATTTTTATACCAATCAGCCAACCACACCATATATTCAATACCAGATTTCATTGTATTGGCTTTCATTTCATTTTTAATAATGTACGATGCAAAAATATTTCCCATCGTGCTGTCTTCCCAGCCCGGCACCACAATCGGAATATTTTTTTGTGCAGCAGCTAGCATCCAACTGTTCTTTGGGTCTATTTCGTAATACTGCTCCAGCACGCCACTTAGTAACATTTTGTACATGTACTCATGCGGAAAATAACGCTCGCCGGCAGCCTCTGCATCGTTCCAGATTTTTACAATATGCTGTTGCAATCTTCTAAAAGCTTCCTCCTCGGGTATACAAGTATCCGTTACACGGTTGTAATGGTTTTCCAGTAAATCCCATTCTTCCTGCGGACTTAAATCTCTGTAATTAGGCACACGTTTGTAATGCGAATGTGCTACCAAATTCATAATATCTTCTTCAAGGTTTGCACCGGTGCAACTTATTATTGCCACTTTATCTTGCCGTATCATTTCTGCCAAACTAAGCCCAAGCTCCGCAGTACTCATGGCGCCGGCAAGGGTTATCATCATTTTGCCACCCTCTTCCAAATGTGTTACATAACCCTTGGCAGCATCCATTAAAGCCGCTGCGTTAAAATGCCTGTAATGATGTTCTATAAAATGCGAAACTGGCCCTTTGCTCATACTATTTTACTTTTATTGTTGTATAATTATTGCTGCAAAAATAGTTGGTTTGCGGGAGTAAACAGAGTGGTAAAAAATATTTGTACAGCGTATAGCGATTATTAAAGTGAAGTTTTAACTGTTAGATTTTATAATGATAAAAGCGGATGTAAAAAAGTAAAGCTAATAAAAAGATGGAAACTTGCTTACCCGCAGCCTGAAATTTATAGCTGGTTTAATAAGCATATTACATAAATCATTATCTTTAAAAATATACAAATGGTTATGAGATATTCTTTGATTTGTGCGATATTATTATGCCTCTTTGTTTTGCCATGCGGTGCGCAAATAAACGATAAGTTTACTGATGGAGATTTTACGGCAAATCCAATATGGGTGGGCAGTACAGCAGACTGGATGATAAACCCTATGCTGCAATTACAAAGCAACAATACCACAGCAAATACTTCTTTTTATTTAAGTACTGCAAGCACACTAAGTAATACTGCACAATGGGAATTTTATTGCAATCTTAGTTTCAATCCATCGGGGGCAAATTATGCAGATGTTTTTCTTACTGCATCTGCAGCCGATCTTACCTTAAATACCACCACCGGTTATTTTGTGCGGCTGGGAAATACTGCAGATGACATTTGCTTATATAAAAAAGATGCTGCAGGTGTTGTTACAAAAATTATAGATGGGGCAGATGGTATCTTAAACAGCAGCAATAATATCGTTAAAATAAAAGTAGTGCGCAATGCAGCAAATCTATGGAGCCTTGCAAGAGACCTGACTGGTACAGGCAGCAATTATTTTACCGAAGGCATGGTTACAGATAATACTTATAATAGCTCGGTATATTTTGGAATATTAATAAAGCAAAGTACAGCATCGTTTTTTTTGCGGCACTTTTTTGATGATATAGAAGTAAAGCCTTACGTGCCAGATGTAACGCCACCAGGTATTGTACAGGTTACCGCCACCAGTACCAATACAGCAGATGTATTGTTTAACGAAGCAGTAGATATTGCTACAGCACAAAATGTGCTTAACTATGTTGTAAATAATACGGTAGGTTATCCCGCCACTGCGCTAAGAGATGCAGTAAATGCAAACCTGGTACACCTCAGTTTTACTGCCGCTTTCCCCAACAGAATAATGCTTAGCATAACCATAAATAATGTAACGGATATTACGGGCAACCCTATTGTAAATGGAAGTGCAAGCTTTGTTTATTTTACTGCACAGCAGTATGAAGTGGTAATAGAGGAGATAATGGCCGACCCAACACCCGTGGTTCAATTGCCTGCAAACGAATGGCTGGAATTAAAAAACACCAGCATCTTTCCTGTAGATCTTCAAAACTGGAAACTGGGAAAAAGTACCGGGCAAAGTGGCCCTATGCCTTCGTACATATTGGCGCCAGGGGCTTACGTAACCGTATGTGCAGCCAGTGCTGTGGCGGCTATGTCGTTATATGGGCCAGCAATTTCAATAACGGGTTTTCCTTCACTTAATAATGATGCAGATCAAATTTATTTAAAATCGCCACAGGGTTTAATTGTGCATGCTGTAAACTATACCGATGCCTGGTATAAGAATGAATTAAAAAAAGATGGCGGCTGGTCGCTTGAAATGATTGACCCAAAAAACCCCTGTACCGGGATTGAAAACTGGACTGCCTGCAAAGATGCAAAGGGTGGTACACCGGCTGCACAAAACAGCACCAATGCGCTCAATGCAGATGTTATATTGCCCAGGTTATTAAGAGCCTCGGCGCAGGATGCTACGCATATTACACTGGTTTTTGATGAGCCGGTAGATAGTACAATAGGTGCAGCTACAAGCAACTACAATATAAGTGATGGTATAGGTACACCCACTGCCGCTAAACCTTTATCCATAGGGTTTGACAGGGTTTCTCTTACCCTGGCAACTGCGCTTTTACCGAATAAAATTTATACCGTTAGTGTAAGTGGAGTAAAAGATTGCAGCGGCAACATCATCGGTGCAGCAAAGGTAGCAAGGGTGGGATTATATGAGCATACAGATAGCAATGATATTGTGGTAAACGAAATCCTCTTCAACCCAAAAAGTAATGGTACAGATTATATAGAATTTTACAACCGCAGCAAAAAAATTCTTAATCTTAAAAATGCTTTTATTGCCAATAGAAATACAGCAGGTACGGTGGCATCTATTGCGCCATTCTCCGGCGAAGATTATTTATTTTTTCCGGGAGATTTTGTAGTAGTTACAGAAGAACCTGCTTTGGTAAAAAGAGATTTTGTGGCCAACAATCCTGATGCTATTATAAAAATAAATACGCTTCCTTCTTTTAACGACGATGCCGGCATAGTTATTTTACTCAACGAACAAGGCAGTATAATTGATGAAGTGCGTTATTCAGACAAGTGGCATTTTCTCCTCATTAGCAATACCGAAGCGGTAGCGCTGGAAAGAATAAACCCAGATGCAGCATCCGTTCAAAATAATTTTCATAGTGCGGCTACCAATGTGGGTTATGGCACGCCTACATACAAAAATTCTCAATATCGTTTAGATGCAGAGGCGCAGGGCGATATAACAATAACACCGGCAATTGTGAGCCCGGATAATGACGGAATAGATGATTTGGCGACCATACAATACAGTTTTGCTGAGCCGGGTTATATAGTAAACATTACTATTTTTGATGCCGTGGGCAGGCCGGTGCGCTACCTGCAACGCAATGCACTGGCGGGTACAAAAGGATATTACCGCTGGGATGGGCTGGGAGAAAAACAGCAAAAATTACCCGTGGGTTTGTACATTATTTATGCAGAAATTTTTAACCTGAAGGGCAAAACAAAAAAGATAAAAAGTACTATTGTATTGGCGAGGAGAGCCTAAGGGTTTAAATAAAGAAAATTAAAAATGGTTATGGTTAGTCAATCTTGCAGTGCTTTTGAAAAATATATTTTCTGTAAATAAGAAGTTTCTTTTTGTTGCTATCAAAGCTGCTTATTATGTTGTACATGTTCATTGCAAACTGATATCTAATAACTCATAAAGTTCTTCACGACCTTTTGAGGTTAAGACTAACGCTCTTGAAAATTCAACTTTTTTAAACCACTTTCTTTGCAGCATTTTATTTAAAAATGCTGCACCTAACTGACCAGCTAAATGTGGATGCCGTTCAGACCAATCAAGACACTGACGAGTTAAAGGGCGACGATTATTATTAAAGTCATCTTTGGAAACATTAAAAAACTGAAACCATTCCCAGCCCTTTTCGGTTACCAAATATATATTCTTTGCTTTCGTTAAATAGCTTTTAGCTTCTAATGTTTCAACAATTTTTACAGCAACAAAACCTGCTAAATGGTCGTAACAAGTTCTGCAATATTTTACAGCATTTTTTTCAGGTTCTTTCTTTGCAATTTTAGTAGATCTATTGTTTACAAGATTAGCCAACCCTTCAACCGCATAAGCAACTTCGGAATTTGAAAGTGAATACGTTGCACAAAAACTGATCACTCCCATTCATGCACAGGTAAATATTTCAAGAAAGCAAATTAATTTTCTTACAACTGCTTTAGAATTACCTGCACCGATGGTTCCGGTCATGGAAGTAACCGAAAAACAAACACCGGAAAAAATTGCGCATAAATTAAGAACACTTTGGAAAGTTGAATCACCGATAATAGACAATCTGACTGCTTTAATAGAAGATCACAACATCATAACCGCAACCTTTCCCTTTGGTACAGAGCGTGTAGACAGCAGAAGTATTTTACCGATTACAAATGCCCGATTATTTTTTTAAATGAATCCCTGCTTGGTGATCGGCAACGATTTTCTTTAGCTTATGAATTGGGGCAACTGATTATGCATATTTTCTCAATAGTGGGTGTAGAAAGAGATGTATCACACTAAGCCAATGCCTTTGCCGCCGAATTTTTAATGCCGGCAAAAGATATAATCCAAGATTTTAAAAACGGTATTACGATTCCGATATTGGGAGAACTTAAACGGAAATGGAAAGTTTCTATGATTGCATTATTGTACCGTGCCGATCATTTAGGATTGATAACTCCTAATCAAAAGCGTTACCTGATACAACAATTCAATCAACTAAAACTCCGGAGCCGTGAGCCTATGGAACTTGATATTCCTGAGGAAAAACCCAAATTGATTAAGCGGTGGATTGCAGAATACAGGACTAAGACAAAATTAGGAACAGTAGAAAATGGCTTCCCTATTTTTCCTTAACATAGATGAGTTCATGGAATTTTACTCATAATTGAAAACATTAAAATTAACTAAGATGGGAACCATTAGCATGTTAGAGGAAATAAAACATTGTTCAATTAAAGATCTCGCCGGCATTTACGGCGTGTGTGATAAAACGTTGAAGAAATGGATTGCGCCGTTTATCGAAGAAATCGGAACTAAGAATGGTAGGTATTATTCTGTAGCGCAAGTGAAAATAATATTAGATAAGTTGGGGATGCCTTGCAAGGTGATTAATTAATTATTCTAATTTAAAAGTAAGAATTAAATCAAATCGCATGGGGTCATAATTTCTAATTCTTTAACTATGTAATTTTACTTACATATTTTTAAAAATATTAATAAGTTAATACAAAGTTATTTAAGAGTACGATTTTTTAAATGTATCTTTAATATACCAAATTAATCCGTACCCAAGCTTATGATACGTTCTTTTTTTATCCTCTTACTTTTTTTAACCATCACCAAAAAGAGCTTTGCGCAACATGATACAATAACTTCAATTACTGAAATCCCGCTTAAGTTTATTGAAGGCTCAAATAAGAAAATAGAAAAATATACTACCCGACTTTCTTCTAAAACTGTAAAGACTTTAGAGAAACTTACTAAATGGGAGAATAAAATACAATCACTCCTGCGAAATGTTGATCCTACGAGTGCTGATAAATTATTTGGTGAGGGTAAGTTAACCTTTGCGACCATGCTTCAGAAAATAAAAGCAGGCGAAGCACTTAAAGATAATTACAAAGCTAAGTATGACAGTTACCGTGATAAGCTTACGACCAATCTGAAATATATAGAATCGCAAAAGGCGAACCTTGAAGTGAAATATATTAAGCCTTTACAAAAAGCTAATGCAGATATTGTAAAACTTGAAGAGAGTATTGAGGAGAGTGAATCTGCGGAGGCAATTATAAAAGAGCGTAAAAAAGAATTGCTTAATGAGGCAGTAAAGCATCTTGGTAAAAGTAAATACCTGAGTAAGATAAATAAGGAAGCTTATTATTATACAGAATCACTGCGCAATTATAAAGATATTTTTAATGATCCTGCAAAGGCAGAGGAGACTGCCAAAAATATTCTTCATAAGATACCTGCATTTAATTCATTCATGAAAAAGAACAGTGCCTTAGCCTCTTTGTTTGGCATGAATTCAGGAGGGGAAGGTGCTCAAAACCTTGCTGGGCTCCAAACCCGTGCAGATGTAAACAACTTGATTCAAGGCCGTATAGGACAGAGTGGTCCTAATGCAGCTTCTATGATTACCCAAAATATGCAACAGGCAAAAGCTGTAATGCAAACCCTGAAAGATAAAATTATAAAAGCAGGAGGCGGTAATAGTGGTACTGAGATACCTGATTTTAAACCTAATAAACAAAAGACAAAAACTTTAAGGCAACGCCTGGAATTGGGGAGCAATTTTCAATTTGGCAGACCTACACGTTTTGAAAATTCGCAAGCAGATATCGGGATGAGTGTGGGATATAAGCTTAATGATAAAAGCACAACAGGCATTGGCATAGCATATAAAATGGGCTATGGAAGCTTTGATCATTTACGCATAACCCATAACGGAATAGGGCTAAGAAGCTTTATAGATTGGAAATTAAAGAAACAATTTTTTGTAAGTGGGGGATATGAGATGAGTCACAATACAGTTTTTACAAACCTGAGAACCTTGCAAAGCAATAAAGACTGGCAAAGTAGCGGATTGATCGGCTTAACCAAGAAAATAAAAATTAAAACGAAATACGTGAAGGGTACAAATTTTCAAATCTTATACGATGTATTATACCAAAAGCATATAGTGCATACACAGCCTCTGATTTTTAGAGTAGGATATAATTTTTGAGGGTTATGCAACAGAACAAATCTCTAAATATGTTTTATATAGCTACATTATTAAAGATGGTTCAAAAAAATTTTTAAAAAGCAAATTGCCTAAAATGAAAAAACTTTTTTTTGTATTATTATTCGGAATACTGAATATGCTCAACAGTGTGTATGGGCAAGTAAATATGCAAAATGGCAGTATGTCTTATGATATCCCAATTTATAATTTTGCGGATGCAAAAAGCGGCTTAGCTACCGCTATAAATTTACGATATAGTAGTGGTAATGGCCTAAAAGTAAATAATCGTGCAAGCAATGTTGGTCAAAACTGGAACTTAATTGCAGGTGGATTCATATTAAGACAACAGATCGGAGAGCCCGATGATCAAAATTCTTTAGCGGCTTTTCCGGCAATACCTGTGGGAAATGTGAGAGGTTTTAACAATGCTATTGCTTGTTACGTAGAAGACTATCAGTCATTCAACTGGTCAGGAGATCCATACTCTCGAAATTATTATGACAATTATTATCCTAATGGATATATGTATTCTGAATTTCCTGTAGAAATTGAAGATCAATCTTCTTATCCCTCAGGAACCTTCGTTCCCAAAGCATTAGCAGTAACACTTAGATTTAGAGATAATCAGGATAAGCGTTTTAAAATTAGTAGAAAGGCATTAGCAGACCGAGAGCAAGATATTTTTATGTTCAATATAAATGGGGAGGTGGGGGAGTTTGTTATAGGCAAAGACGGTGTACCACTCTTGTTAAATCTGGAAAAATCAAAATATCAGATAGAAAAAGTTACAGAGAATTTAACTGCCCAAAATATACGTACAACTATCAAACAATTTTCAATAAAAGATGACAAAGGTCTGATTTACATATTTTCTAATTACGAACTTTCTGAGATCATGAATTATGATGAGATAGGTGTAGAAGATGAAAATACCAATTTTTCAAAAAGAACTTCAGGGGCAACGCCAATCGGAAAATACGTAATTAATAAATGGAATTTAACTCAAATAGTTAATAGTAATACATCCGAATCAATTTTATTTAGCTACGATAATGGTGAATTGTATAATAATAGCGATCTATTACTTAGTTATGGAAATACTGAAGGACAAAACAATGAAAGTGCTAACATAAATATTTCAGCAAATAAAGGGATTAAAAATAACATATCATCAATAACCTTACCTAATAATAATACTGTTGAATTCATTTATAAAACAGCTCCCAGACAGGATGTATTAAATGATTACCCAATAGATAAAATAACAATAAAGTATAATAATAACATGGCTTATAATTACACTTTTAATTATGGTTATTTTGTTAATGATATTCTTAAAGATTATACCGATGTATTTGCAGAATCAGAGAAACCCCTTACAAGATTGTGTTTAAAATCAGTTAAAAAGATTGGAATAGGTATTGCTGAACCTTCACATGAATTTTCTTACTATATCGGTAACAATGTAGGAATGCCGGTAGCTCAAGTTCCAGCTTATGGATGTTTAGCACAAGATCATTGGGGATACTATACCACAAACTCCAATATAGGGTCGCTAACCTTTAATCCCAGCAAAGAACAGATAAAAGGGCTGCTGACTAACATCGCTTTTAGAGAGCCTTCTTCTGTCACAGCGGCAATGGGTTTATTACGAACTATAAAAACACCTTCCGGAGCTATAATAAAATACGAGTATGAGCCAAACCAATCTAAAGATGCAGATAACCCTCTGATTACAAAATACTATAGTGGTGTACGAGTATTTAAAATTACAACCTCACCAAATGGAGAATATAGTCAGGAGAATGAGAAAACTGTTTTGCAATATTCCTATATTAATGCAGATGGTACAAGTTCCGGTTGGGGATATGAATCACCAAATTATTATGACCAAAGAACTATGAAAATTTGGAACGCAGGAAATATAGATGGTTATAAGAATAGTGGAAAAAATAATCTATCATCAAGTGGCATTGGTTCTAAAATAGCGGATGAAGTTTTTCAATCTGGGTTGTCCGTACTTCAAAAAAGTTTTAGTTTACAAGGCATAGTTAAAACTAGACCAATACCAGGCCTCGTCCCCTTACCGTTTGTACATGCGGTTTTATTGAATTTATTTATTAAAGGGCTTATGAGCAGAGTAGCCGTACTGTTTAACCCTAGCAGTTCATATATCTCGGGTACTTATAACTTTTATAGCCAACAATATCAAAATTCACTGGGCGTAAATTATGCAAGGGTTGAAGAAAAAAAAATATCAATTGTAGGGGGTATAGGTAAGACGGTTTATGAGTTTACCACGCCGATAAATGTAAGGGCTGTTGCTCCACCTATTTCAATACCTTACCCATCCTCGGCACGTATTGCTTCTGCAAATTATGGATTACCAACTTCAGTAAAAGTATTTCACGAAAATGGAACTCTGCTCCAAGAAACTCAATACGTGTATAACACAACCGCTAACGGTTTCTTGGTTTCGGCAAATCATAAATCTTGTAAATTGTATGTAAACACATATGAAAGTGGTGGTTTGCCAAATTGGAGTATTGGCAATGGCGTACTGGCATCTGACTTTAATTGGCAATACTATTACCCTCAGGTAACAAAAAATAAACTTAGTACAGTTACTGAAAAAAATTATCCAAGTTCAGGCAATACTTCTATAAATATTGCACAGACATTTTACAATAATGATAATTTAGTAAGCAAGATAGTTACACAGAAAAGTAACAAAATAACGATCGAAGTAAGAAAATATTATCCAAATGATTTTAATAACATAAGTGCTGCTATTACAACATTAAAGAGCAAGAACATGTTGAATACAGAAATAGCTTCTGAAAAATGGCTTGTAAAAGGAGGGAGTGCTTTTTTAATAGATGCTTCTGTAAATGAGTATACAATCGCTGCCAATGGAGAAATTGTGCTAAGCAAGATTTTTAATCTTGAGTCTGAAGTGCCCTTACCTGAATCCACAATAGGGCTGCATAATCCGAATATTCTTATTCGTAATTCAAACTATTACAAGGAGCAAATTTTATTTAGTTATTTATCTAATGCTGTGTTAAAGGAATCTAAAGAGAGTGCAAGCAACACTAATGTCCAATTGCTGGATTTTGGAGATAGAATACCTGTAGCGAAAATTGCTAATTCTGATTATGACGATATTGCATATACATCATTTGAAACTAATAACCTTGGCGGTTGGAGTTATGACAATAATAGCAGTATCGCAGCTAATGCTACACTTGGTGGGGCCGTAATGGGTAATAAATTTTTAGCCGTTACAAATGGCATTACAATAAACAGACAGATAGCCAATTCTAAAAATTATAAACTTAGTTTTTGGAGTAAGGGAACTGCTTTAACTGTTAGCTATGGCGGGAATCCTATAGCTGCTTCTTTCAATTTAGCAAATGCTGCAACAGGATGGACGTACTATGAGTATAAACTTATTGGTGCCGGATTTTTAAATATAACCAACAACAACGTGACTTCTTATATTGATGAGCTAAGGCTTTATCCTTTTAATGCTCAAATGTCAAGTGTGGGGTATGATAATCTTTTACGCAAGACGTCTGAATCAGATATAAACAACAGAATACAATATTATGAATATGATGGGCTCAGCAGAGTACTGATTGTACGGGATGAAAATAAAAATATCCTAAAAAAATATTGCTATACATTTAATTCTCAACAGGAAAATTGCTTAGATATTACACAAAATGAACCCATCTGGGAAATTCAGCCTTATTCAGTTTGCGAACCTTGTGCTGCGAACAGTAATTATTTAAGTGGAAGGCGTTTTAAGTGGAAGTATGATATTAACCCTGCAAGCCCAACTTACCAAAGTTCAGTTTATTATGAAGATATTAATGACCCTTGCTTAAGTCCTCCTGATTGGCAACCGAGGACTGACCTTGCCTATTGTGAACAAAACCCTTATCCAATATATACAGGAAATAAAATTACCCCTACTTATGATGCAAACCCGTGCAGCCCTACTTATCAGCAATGGGGTGTTCCTATAATTATTCCTGCACAGGAATGTGTACCCTGCAACCCTGCCTGCCAAGGGCCGAATTATAAATGTATTAATGGCATTTGCGTGCAAGGGGAATGGAAGGTTGTGAAGTCTGTAAGGATAGATAAGTTCACCTGGAACTGCATACGGGCATGGTGCTTTCCCGATGGATCAATAGATACAACAAATTATCAAACAACTACAGGCACTACCGCTTGTCCTATGGAATGCTTTTAAAACGATTAAAAAAAGAATTATGACAATTATTGTATCTCTATTAATAAAGCTCGTGTTAATAAGTTTTTATAGTTTATCCTTTTTAGATATCGATAATAATGTAGTTAATACTCAAAGTTTTTCAGGAAAAAAAGTATTGTTGGTAAATATTGCATCCAATAGTAATAAAATAAATCAGCTAAATGGCCTGCAACAATTGCAACAAAATTTTAAGGATAGTTTGGTAATAGTGCTTTTTCCAACCAATAGTTTCGGTAGCGAGCCAAAGACTAATCAGGAGTTAAAACAGTATCTGGAGCAAAACTATAATTTAAATATAATTATAGCTGCTAAAAGCAATGTTACAGGAGATAATAAAAACCCAATTTATGAATGGCTCTCCAATAAAAGCTATAATGGTGATGTAGATGCGCTTACCCAAGCCGATTTTATTAAATATTTAATTGATAAAGATGGAAGATTTATGGCTATGTTTTCTTCGAAAATACAGCCAATGGATAGTTCAATCATTAATGCAATAAATACCCAATACTAAATAAGTAATGTATGAATAAAAATCTCTTATTACTTGTATTTTTTTTCAGCTTTTTTTTAAAAAGTGTATCAAGCCAAAATATCTTAAAAGTATCTGAGCCCCTCAAGCCTGTAAGTCACACTAATCTTGTTATTGGCAATGAGTGGAGTCAATCTTGTATACAGAAAGATATATTTACTTACATGGATGGCATTGGAAGAGTTACATGGAAAACCTTCAATAATAGTGGGATAAATATTGATAATGTTGTTACCCCAAGCTATAATATACCTGACTTTAGCAATGATTTAGGAACTAACTCCTACTTAAAAAAGAAAAATTATTTAGCATTTTCACGATATAGCACGCAAGGGGCAGGTAGTAATGGCAATGCAGAGAATGCACGCAATTATTTTTGGCAAAATATTCACCCTGAGGAAGATGGGTATTATTACTCAGAAACACAAATAGAACGAAGCCCGCTCTCTCGTGTAGAAAAAACATTAAAACCGGGGCTGGCTTGGGCAGGCAGCAATGTAGGTATAAGTACACAATACGAGTATAACAGTTCAACTGAACTTATAAAAATTTGGGATATAAATTATGGAATCGGTGATATTCCTACGACTACGGAAAATTTTGCTACAGGTAAATTAGCCAAACAGATAGTAATTGATGAAAAGGGCAAAAAATTAATTACTTATATTGATAACGAAGGAAAAACAATACTTAAAAAAGCACAGGAGAAAGATATTAATAACGGGCTGGATGAAAATGGATATGATGGTTGGTTATGCACTTTTTATGTGTATGACGATTTAAATCAATTACGATGCATCATTTCCCCCAAAGCTGTAAAATATTTACAGCTGAATAATTGGATATTTCCTAATTCTATTGTATTTAATGAGTTATGTTTCTGGAATAATTATGATTCACGTGGCCGTCTTATAATAAAACATAGCCCCAATGCGGGGGAAATATATGCTGTCTACGACAATAGGGATAGACTTGTTTTAACACAAGACCAGAATCAACGAAACTTAGCAACCAAGCAATGGAGTTTTATTACATACGATAAATTAGATAGAACTGTGGCAACCGGTTTATTACAAAACAATAGCACAGTTCAAGCCTTGCAATCTTATGTAACCGGATTAAATTATGACGAGGTAATCGTAAGTATATATGTAGGGAATACTGAAAATGTTGTAATGCACAACCCTGTAATAAGTGGGTGTGCCACTTGTAATAATGTAGTTACTAATACGCTTAATTACTTTGATACTTATGGCTACACCGGTTCAAAAAACTACAATAACAATTATAGTTTTGCATCTCTTGATCCTGCGGTTGCTCTTGTGTTTACTTTAGATAACTTAACCCTCAGCAAGCGAACTCAAAACTTTAGTACCGGTAGCAAAGTACGAGTTGTAAAAAACATTGCCGATGACGCCATTCCTACAGCCAGCCAATACTTAACCCAAACTACTTATTATAATGAGAAGGGAAGGGAGATACAAACTTTAGCGGATAACGCAAAGAATGGTACTGATTACATGAGTACACAATATGATTTTGCGGGCCAAGTATTAAGTACATGCCAAAACAATTCAGTTCCCGGATCAGGTATTAATAATTATCAAACCATTACTAAATATAGCTATGATAAATTGCGCAGACTTGAATATGTGGCCATACAATTGGGTTCCCAACCATTTAAGAAAATAGCTGGCTACACCTATAACTTACTGGGGCAGGTTACTATAAAAAAATTAGCACCTGAATTCAACAGTGGTAATGGTATAGAAAAATTAAACCACAGCTATAATATCCAAGGTTGGCTAACAGGTGTAAATAAAGGTTATGCAACAAGTACCCAAAACAGCCAGCAATGGGACAATTACTTTGGTTACTATCTTGGGTATGATAACAGAGATAATGTATTTAATGCACAACAAGTTAATGGTAGTATAACAGGTGTTGTTTGGAAAACTCAAGGAGATAACACTCCCCGGAAATACAATTACGAATATGATAATGTTAATCGGTTTACAAAAGCAGGCTTTACTGAAAAAGCCGAACCAAGCCAAAGTACTTGGGATAATATAAAAAAGGATTTTACTGTAAGTGATATTGTTTACGATGAAAATGGGAACTTACAACAAAAATATGTGAAAGGGATTTTGCCCGGCACGCAAACACCCTTATTTATAGATAAACTAACTTATGGTTATTATAAAAATAATGTCATAAGGAGTAATAACAACCAGTTAAGATCTGTACTGGATTTATCAGATCTTACGGCTTCTACAAATGGCTCCACAGGCGATTTCAAAAATGAAAATTATGGTATTGCCCAGAATACCGATTATGAATATGACGGGAACGGAAATCTAATAAAAGACAACAATAAAAAAATACGAACTGCTTTAGGGGCAGGTATAGAATACAATTTTTTAAACCGCCCTTTAAAAATAACTGTAGAAGGCAAAAGCATAACGGAATTTATTTACGATGCCGCTGGGTCAAAAATAGCCAAGAAAACAACCAATTTGGTTAGTAGTACCAGTAAAACCATTTGGTATATGGGTAATTACTTGTTTGAAGAGGAAAATAGTAATTTGACCCTAAAGGAAATATACCATCCCGAGGGAAGGATAAAAGTTTTTACTCCAATTAGCAATCCAAGAATTACAATAGGAGGCAGCTTCACCATATTTGGAAACACACAAGGAGTTTACGAATATTTTGTAAAGGATAATCTCCAAAACACCAGAGTAATACTTACAGAAGAAACGCACAGTGAATACCACAATTCCACAATGGAAACTGCTGCAGCATTTTATGAAGAGCGAATGTTCGGACAGGTAGATGCCTCCGGTAACCCTGCAGGTAATAATGAAGTGGTAACTACACGTATTGATAAATCCCCGCAAGCTGCAGGTTGGACCAGTAACACAAGCCAAATGGTAAGTAAGTTAAGTAAGTATAGTTACCAAGTGGGGCCCAATGCCTTACTAAAAGTAATGGCGGGAGACAATATCGGTACAGGGGTAGAATATTTTTACGATCAGCCTACCAATAACCCTGTTGGGAGCAACATACTCAATAATCTTGTAACAAATTTTGTAAACTGTATAAATGGTGCGGCCAGTACAATAAGTTTGCATGGAGTCGGTACAGCAATAAGTAATAATTTACAAACTACAGGGGGAGTAGGAAGCTTGCAGGAATTCATTCAAAATCAAAATGTGAGTGGCAGCACTACGCCACAAGCTTATTTGAACGTAATATTTTTTGATGAAAACTTTAATTTTGTACCGCAGCAAAGTACGGCTTATCGGGTCACAGCAAGTGGAAATGGTCAAAATATCCCTATTCAGGTAAGCCAAGCGCCGAAAAATGGTTATGCATTTGTTTATGTAAGTAACGAAAGTGTTACCCCGGTGTTCTTTGATAATTTAGAGTTGTACCATACCCGCGGGCGATTGGTGGAAGAAAATGCCTACTACCCTTATGGTTTAAAGATAGCGGCTATAAGTTCTAAGGCATTTGATGCGCCAAAAAATCCATACTTATACCAAGGTGATTATGCTGAGTTTGATGAGGAAAGTGGTTATAATGAATTTGACTTGAGGGATTATGATGCGCAGATAGGACGCTTTGTACAGGCAGACCCTTATGACCAGTTTGCTTCCCCTTACATAGGTATGGCTAATGACCCGATAAATAATATTGATGAAGATGGCGGTTTTGTAGGTTGGGTTGGTGCTGCTATAGGAGCGGTGGCAGGCGGGGCGTCTGCATATGCAATTGCAAAAAATAATGGAGCAAAGGGATGGGGGCTTGCAGCTTACACCGTAGGAGGATCTATAGTAGGAGCGGGGTTAGGGTATGCAACTGATATGACCTTTTTCAATTCAGCAAGTCAAACTTCAAGCTTCTTTGGTAATTTCAGAAATTTTTATGCAGGAGTTTTGGGTATGAATGGAGTAAACGTAAAGGAGCCAGGGGAAAAAATTATTGGTAGAGCAGAAGGTTGTATTACCAATGTGAAAACGGCAATTGATGCACCAAATCTATGGGGTTGGGTAAGCAACATTAACTTACCAAGTTTTAATCTTCCAACTATAGCGAGAGGTGAACAAGTACTCATAAATGTGTTTTTTAATGTTAATGAGATAGTAATAAATGAAGAGCTAACAAAGAAATCTGATATTAACAGACAAATAAGCACATTGCAGCGGACATTAAGAAAAGACCCCAATGCTGAATTTACTATATCAGGAGGTATTATATCAGGCGACCCTACGGGAACTGTAGGAAAGCCACGCCGAAAAGATTATAAACCCGAAGACGATTATAGTGGAAAATCTGCAGGAGATTTAGCAAGAGACCGAGCCGAAAAAGCAAGAGAGTATATTCAAAAACGCATCAGAAGAAAATTTAGAGATAGAATAAGTACGGATGGAAGAGTACTTAAAACAGGAAGTCCGCCAAAGGCAGTGGGACAAGTAAATTAATAAGTAGATGAAAAAAGGTTTATTGGTTTTTTTATTAAGTTTCTTTTTCTGTATAAAAGTATTTTGCCAAAATAACCATTTTGATTTTTATGGTAATTCTGTAGTATTGGAAAAAATATCTGCACAAGAATGCGATAGTATAATACAGCAAGGTATAGTACCTGCTGCTATACAACTGTATATTAATACAAATATTACTCAATATGATTTAGAAGATTGGGCAGTTGTGTTGTTTTTAAAAAAGTATGTAGATGAAGCGTTTAAAAACGTAAGTGATGCAGGCAAGGTAAAAATTTTATCTGCATTGTTGATTGCACAAAATATAAATAATGGGATTGCCACACGAAACAAACGACAAATATTATCGTTAGTAAGTATTGACACTAAGCTTATGCCGGAAGGTATTTCTATATCTGATGAAGGAGGAAGTAGGCTTATCTTGACTGCATTTAAACGAGAGCCATTTAAAATACGAAGTGTTGATATTGTTTTTTATAAAGGAAAGAATTTGAAATTAAGAGCAGTACCTCCTAAATTAGTAGTAAACGATTATAAACAAATTAGTCGCTCATTTTACAACTACGCTACACAAAAAAAAGATACGATTAACTTTAGTTACTCTCCTCAGTATATAAATTATGCGTTTGATTTTCCTTTGGCATTATCACATGTGAGGTATACAAAACTGCCTATAAGCCCTTTTTTTACAACTTCATTTTTTGCAGCACTAACGCCAAAACTAAACAATTGCAAAAACAAAGAAGATAGCATTAATTTTTTGATGCGATTTACTCAAACAGTTTTAAAATATGAACATAAAATAATCATTTATTCCCCAGAAAGTGCGTTGGTTAATGGCAATGGTGATTGTTCAGATTATAGCATGTTACTTGCGTTTTTATTAAGTTATTATTTTAATGATTTGGATATTACTTTTCTTAATTATGATGGAATTGAGCATGTACGTTTAGGTATCTACAATGCCAATTTTGACACTAAGGAAAAATCATTTGTAGAATACAAAGGGAAACGATATTTATTAGCAGAATTGACAGCAGAAACAGTTTTAGGCGATATTATCTTTAAGGGAGTACAACGTTATCCTGACAGGATAATTGAATAACTCTCAGTTGGCGATATCTTAAGAATGGATGTTCGCAATTATTCAAAAAAAGGAGGCTATTACAATATTGGATGGGAAGTTTTTGAACGACAGAAATGGCGAATGATGCGTACTGATATTTTTAATGATTTTCCTATGGCAAATGTTTTTGAAAAGATTGGGGTTATTTTTTTTGTAACCGGAACCAATGAAAATCCTGCAATGAAAGAACGCTTGGGGTTAAATGCTCCTAATGTCGATTTACTTTGGGCAAGGACAAAATCGTTTTTTAGTTTTGGGCATCTTAAAGTTGTTCGAGCAGCTGATGAGAATGATGGCGCAGATAAAGTATTAGAAAATTTAGGAAATAGTAAGACTCTGGGTTCAGTAATCCTTGAATCTCATGCACACACAATTGATGACCCCGACAGAAATCCTTTAACAACATCATTACAAATCGGGGATGGTGGACGGATTGATGCAAAAAGCAACATTTCAAGTAATCCATTTTTTAGCCGCCTATCGGGTAAGGCTACCTCAAATACTAAGGTATTTTTAGGTAACTGTTGGTCAGCATGTACACCTTTTCAACCGGTTCTGCAAACCATTTCAGGTATGTGGAATGGTGCAAGTGTGTATGGTCAAGCCTCTGATAATCGCACAATGTCATTGTTTTCTAACAACTCATTTACTCAGAATAATTATATTAAAAGTAAGGAAGCTGCGTGGTTTCAAAGGGGAGGCAGAAATAGTTATAAAAAGGAACAAAAATTTGACCCTTATGATGAGTGGGGCGGCGTTGGTAAATATTTCAAATCCTCAAATGGAGGAGCTCCTACTCGGACAGGAATAATTCATTTTGGTGCGGGTGCATCAATTCGTTAATATTTTCAAAGTAATAATGAAAAGATACTATAGAATTTTATTTATTGCTCTTATTTTATTTATTGATCAACAGTATATTTATTCTCAAAAAATACTTTATTTTAAAGATTTTGATTATTTTACAATGACGGGAATAAGCAATTTAAGTGGTACGGCCGAATCTCCTAACTTTTATGTAAAATGTACTTTTGACAATAATAATAACTTAACTGAAATATGCTCTGCTTTAAAACCTATAGGGGACCATTATTCTTTAGAGCATTGTATCCCAGTTATCATACATTTAGGAAGGAAAATGTTGTACTTAGGTTCTGGAAAAACCAGGCAGGGATATACCAGAACATTATTTCAAAAGCAAATATTTGAAAGCGATACTGCAATAATTCTATCCGATACAATTATATTTAAACGCACTTCCGAAAAATATTACAAAGTACAGGTTTATACAAAAAAAAACAATGATTCTATTGGGTTTAGGGAAATGACTTATTTTATAAATAAAACAACAAAACCTAAGTTACGTTCTTTAAAAACCTTCAGCCGATATAATGAGTGGTTTGCTTTAGACCAATTCGCAGAGCAAATTGTAGATGGTGTAATTAATCCCAAAGCAGACTTAATTTTAAAATTCAGGAAAATCAAGTCTAATTATTTTTTTAATAGAATTGATATTTTTAAAAATAGTCTGAATGCTCGCTCAACCATGCCGGTCTCATTATTTTGGTTAAAAACAAGTGGATTATTGTACTAACAAACTATATCTATCAATAATAAAATTTGAATTTTTGTATTAATCTCTCTTATGATAATAAAAGCACCATGGTTTTCTTTAATCCAATCTATAAATTCACTCTTTTAATTTTAGGGTCTCTTTTTTTTTCAATCAGCGGCTTTTCTCAGAATTTACTTTTAAATAATATTAAAAGTGTCAACTTAATAAATCAAGCTGTAATCAAAGACGATGAGAATGTAAAAGGATATTTCTTTATCTATGAAATTGATACTTTAGATAATGATATTGACACTTATAAGTTTACTATCACAGATAAAAATCTGAATATTCTTAAAGAAACCACAATTAATGTTTCAGAAGAAACTTCCATTTTTAAATCATCATGTACCGGATCAGAGATAGTATTATTATTTTTTCATGCTGATAAAAAAACGTTAGAATATCAGATTTATGATTTATCAGGATTTAAGAAATTTGTTTATACGATAAATTTAACCGGAAAAGAACTACGACAATATAAAAAGATGGCATTAGTTGGGGCTAATAATATTGAAATGAAAAACTTTTATCCGATCGATAAAGTGGGTTTTATATTTACTGAACCTTTTAAACATAAGGATATAAGTTCATTAAGTTTCAATTTTTACGGCACTAAAAATAATTATCAATGGAGTTATGTGCCTTTAACCGGCGGTAGCTATTTTTTCGGAGAGTATTTAGGCACACAAAAAGATGTGGTTTATATTTATATGGTCAGTTATAAAGGTTCAATTTATACAGATAAGCCCGAGGCTTTCATTGTTGGCTTAGATTTAAAGACGGGAAAAGAATTATTTAAAAAGTCAGCAGATGGGACATATAAAATTTTAGCCAAGGGTGTAAAAATTCTCAATGATGGAGAATCTTATTTGTATGGTGCTTATTATAAATTAACCGCTGACATAAATAAAGATAAATCCTTAGGATTTGCGTTATGGGAAATTAATGACGAGGGGAATATCATTGAAGAAAAATATATTTCTTGGGAGAAAGACTTCAATGAGTATTTGAATATTTCAACCACAGGGAATGTGCAGGGTATTGGATATATTTATTTCCATAATATTATTCAAACTGCTTCCGGCGATCTGTATTTATTGGGTGAGGGGCATCAGAAAACATTTAATCCATTAGGAATAATTGATGATATACTTGCAGGTCCGTTTTTGGGAACAATTTATGGATTGAATCTGAATTTTATTAAACAGGTCTCTACAGATATTATTTTAATTAAACTTGATTCTTTTTACAAAATAAAGGAAGTCAATATTTATGAAAAAAAAAGCAGTGACTTTGATGAATACAATGCAACACAAATCAATAACAAGGATAGTTCAGTTAGTTTTTGGTTTCTTTCCAAAAAAACTGATGTTTTAAAATCTATAACTCTAAAAAATAATCGCATTACTATCGATAATATAAAAACTAATCCAAAAGCAACAAAATCAGTGATATTCCCTGGTTCTAATGGGCAGAATTTAATTCTGGATTATTTTCAATTTGCCAAAAAATTAGAACTTCATTTTGAAAAATCTAATTGAAATGAGTTGAAAATCGGGAGGGGTACGCCTCGGTTTTTGACTCTCGAAACGGCATAAAACATAAACACAAAGCCCTTGGAGGCTTTTGTTATTTACTGCATAGCCGCCCGACCTCTATGAGCTTCTTTTTAATAGCGATAGTGTAGATAAGACGGTATACCATGGATTTATCATTATAGAAATCGGTATTAACTTTAAGAGGGCAGGCCTGTCTCAACTTCTTTTTTATCAGATTGATCTTGCTTTCAAGCTAAAAACTTCTATTCCTGTAAAGTACATCGTAAAACGTTACTAACCCTTTACCTTTGACATATATAATAACCATGCTTGTTATAAAGCTGACAATGGAGATATATCACTACTGATACGAAAGGACAATGCATTATAATAATTACTTTCCTTTTTTAATACCTTGATTCACTTGATTAGGATTCATTTGTTTGCCTTTGTTGCCTTGATTTAAAGCATTTTGTTTATTTGTTCCGCTTGTTCCTTTGTTTGTGTTTGATTGATTTGCTTGATTTTGTTGTGGTGTTACTTTCTTGCTCATTGTTTTAAATTTTGTTATTAAAAAGGGGTTTAAATTTAAAATTAGTCGTCCGCATTATTAGAATGAAAGCTGTCCAGATATTATCTATATTGCTTTCATTGATTGTTAACTGTTGAGGTTCAAAAATATTATTAGAAGGAATATTTACACCAAGACTCCTTAATTCATCAGCCTCTTTTCGGAGAACTATATGTCCACGATTGGATTTATGATGTGCTTTGCCATCGTCTACATTAACTGCATAAAGTTCTTCTTTGCTCTTAGAAGGGACTATATGATAATGGGCTTTTACCGGAATAGAAGGCTTTTCAGGATGATAGTACCTGTGTCGCCCCTGAATTTCAACTTTGATTATTTTTGCTTCAAGTAATTTTAATAAATGATTACTTGCAGCAGTGGGTGAAATTTGTGTAACGATTGACAACTCACTTGCACTATATGCTCTGCCATCAAGTAAATTCCAAAGCATTTTTGCTCTTGTAGGCTCACACATTAATGCGGCAATTGAAACAAATTTATCTTCTGCATTCATAGTTCAATTTTAAATGAAATGTAAATGTAATAATTGTAGTTTCTTTGCACAAACAAAAAAATAAAAAATGCAAGACATAGAAATTATATTAGAGAACAAACCAGGTGCCCTGGCTTTAATGGGTGAAGCATTAGGCAAAAATAAAATAAGCCTTGAAGGTGGCGGAGTATTTCAAAATGGAGAAATATCAATTGCACATTTCTTAGAGGCTGAAGCAGACAGAGCTAAGAAAGAATTAGCAAAGGTTGAAATTGAAGTCGTAAAAATAAATGATGTGATAATTCAAAAACTTCGTCAAGATGTTCCAGGACAATTAGGAATGTTTTGCAGACGAATGGCAGAAGCTAACGTAAATATTTTGACACAATACAGGGACCATTCAAATCAATTAATTGTTATTGTTGACGACTATCAAAAAGGCAAAAAAGTTTCTGAAGAATGGATAAAAGAATGGGGGAGTTAAAAAACTAAAATAAAAAATTATGCGTGGGCAACACAATTACAGCCTTACAGTAAAGTGGACAGGTAACATTGGAACAGGCACTTCGGGTTATGCATCATTTGAAAGAAGCCATTCTATTTTTGTTGCAAATAAAACTGAAATTTTGGGATCTTCCGATCCCGCATTTCGTGGCGACAAAACAAAACATAACCCAGAAGACCTCTTGTTAGCATCTATTTCATCTTGCCATATGCTTTGGTATTTGCATTTATGTGCAATGGCAGGCATTATTGTAACAGACTATATTGACAACGCAACAGGCATAATGATTGAAACTGCTAATGGTGGCGGAAAATTTACAGAAGCAACTTTAAACCCAATAGTTAGCATAACAGCTATATCAATGACAGAAAAAGCGAATGAACTTCATAAGAAAGCAAATGAGTTGTGTTTTGTTGCTAACTCATTAAATTTTCCTGTTTACCACAAACCCACTTGTATAATAGCAAGCTAACCGAGAAGAACAACGAACCGCTAGGATTGGTTATGCAAATTGTGCAAAAGAAACGTACAAAGAGCAGTAGTATAAGAAGTCTCTTGCCTTCGGTATCCAAGCCTCAGGTCGGCAGAAGATTTCAATTGAGCAAATGTCAGTTGTAATTTAAGTAACGACAATTTTTAATAAGTATACAGAAAATTACCCGAGCAGTTACTCAGGGTATAAAAAAACCTCTTCTAAAAGAGAAATAAGTAAGTACAAATTAGCAGATGAAATTCTTTAACCTTATAAAATCCGCATTGGTATGCGATTTAAAAGTGGCTTTAATAGCTGAGGCAAAAGACTTAAAAATAAGACTGAAGGAAATGCCTTTACGAGGTGCTTTTCTCATACAACGTTAGATTTTTTTGGTAAGTAATTATAAACCCATTCGTTTTTATCGCTTGCTTTATACAGGTATTTTAAAAAATTATTGCCTGCAATTATGGTAAGTGATACCTAAAATGACCCATTACAGCATTTTTAGATTATTATAACGCAAAACTTTTATAAATATTTTGTGGATTGTTATATGTTTTAAAAAATATTTTTTGCTTATATGGTTTTATCCTTTTTCGTGGATGGTTATACAGCTTTTTATTATTGTGTATGCCTACAAAAGCTCAACCTAATACACTTATGAGCAGCATCCTGCACATAAAATAAATTTTAAGTTCTTTCAAAATAACACGTGAGAAAAGTTTTTTAAAGCTCTGTTATGAATATTAAACATCGCCTATAGGGCTCTTCGGCACGGAGTATAAAAACACAAATCATTTTTCCTAAATGTTTTAACATCCACTTTGTACAAAAAAATCTTTGAATATAAAGAATACAAAGAAGCAAGTATCCCTAAAAATTTTAAAATTTCTTTGTGAATTTGTATCTTTTTTCCTGCGTTGTGTTTCAAAAAGTGTTCACAGATTTAAAAGATTTTCATAAATTTTTTTAATTTTTTATTTGTGCTCCTTTTGAGTCTTCCTGCCTTTGTGGTTTAAAAAACTTGCAACATGAAGAACAATATGATTACAAATAATTAAAAATTATGCATCACTATCTTTTTTTATTTAAGCAAACAGTTTCATTTGCTTAAATTTTAATTATATCTTGTCAAAAGCCCGTTTTAAATCTTCTATAATATAATCTGCATCTTCCAACCCGGCATACAGGCGCAGCATGCGGTGTTGCCTGTTTGCAGCATCAAAATTTTCTCTTTTTACAGAGGCGCATTTGGGTATAATAAGGCTCTCGTGCCCGCCCCAGCTTACGGCCATCATGATATGCTGTAGTTTTTCGCAAAAGGTTTCTATAGAAGTTATGTTATCGGCTTTTATTACAAAAGTAAGTAAGCCGCATGCGCCAGTCATTTGTTTTTTTGCTAGTTGGTATTGTGAAAAAGCAGCATCAAACGGAAAAATAACTTCTTCCACTCTTGGGTGCTGCTGCAAAAATGCTACTATTTTTTTTGTAGTGCTGCTTATACGATCTAGCCTAAGTGGCAATGTACGCAGCCCTCTAAGCAGCAGCCATGCATTAAATGGTTGTATGCCGCTGCCAATAGTATTGTACTCGCTGTTAAAAATACGTGCTATAATTTTTGCGCTGCCGCATAGTGCGCCTGCAATGGTATCGCTATGGCCGCTTATATATTTAGTGGCAGATTGTAAACTAAGATCTATCCCCATTGCCACCGGCTGCTGGTAGAGTGGTGTGCAATAACTGTTGTCGCATATTGTAATAATGCCATGCTGCTTTGCAAAGGATGCCACAGCAGTAAGATCTTGCAGCGCAAAGTCCCAGCTATTGGGGCTTTCCGTATAAATAAGGGTAGTGTTTGGTAACCTGGCTTCTTCAAAATTTTTAATGTGCCTGCCATCTATAAAGCTGGTGGTTACACCAAAGCGGGGCAATATTTCCGTAAACATTTTCTTTGCCCAGGTATAAGGGTCGGCTACGCTTATAATATGATCCCCTGCTTTTACATTTGCAAGTACGGCAGCAAAAATGGCTGCAGCGCCACTGTTAAACAGCAGGCAATCTTCTGAAGCATCCAGTGCAGCTAGTTTTTTGCAAAGTATATCCACCGTTGGGTTTTTACCACGGCTGTATAAGTAAGTGCTGTACTCATTTTCAAAAGCATGACGCAGTTCATGTACTGTTTTAAAAGTAAAGTTGCTCGTTTGTATAATGGGAGGTGCTACTGCATTAAAATAGTTTTCCCTTTCTTCGCCCAGCTCGTTTATAATGTAAGAAGTGTTCATGAGGTTGAAGATAAAAAAATCTTTGCATTGTTCCTTACCCGTAGCAAGTTGTAGCAGTGGATAGTAATAAAATCTACAGCTACAGAGTCAAAAATATAACCGGAATGTAAATTAAATGCGTAAATGTAGTTTTTGAAATAACCTTGAATATCCATAAAAAAAAGAAAAGAAATATTATGTTGCAAGCAACCAAAACACATTTTTTTACGAATGGTGCTTAAACAAATAAAATTTTATGAAAAACACTCCATTATTCACATTGATCATCAGTTTAATAGTAGCAGGTACATCCTGCAAACAAGATGACCCTATAACCCCGGCACCTCTTCCCCCCACTGTTGTAAAGCAATGGACAATAGATGTAGCTGCAAAAAATGAAAATCCTGCGCCTGCTGCAAGAAATGAAACGGGTACTGCTGTGCTGGAATTGCTATCGGACAATTCCCTTAAATATACTATAAGCATTACTAATTTAACTGCTGGAGATGCCTTGGTGGCGGCACATTTACATGTGGGTAATGTTGTTTTAAACGGGCCCATTGTAGTAGAAATAAATCCTGTTTTTACCGGTGGAAATGCCTCGGGCATTGTGGCAAATCTTAGGCAGACTTTAGTGGACAGTTTAAAAGATGATGTAAATAATATTTATTTTAATGCCCATTCTACGCAGGTACCTTCCGGATTGGTACGGGGGCAACTAAATGCAAAGTTAGAAATGGTGGCAGATGTAGATATGAACAGTGCAAATGAAGTACCCGCAGGTACATCAGTTGCTACAGGTAAAGCATTATTGCGGCTTACAACCGATAAAATATTGTATGTAAAACTTACAATATCCGGGCTAGAAGCTGGTGATGTACTAAATGCTGCTCACATACACAAAGCAGGTAGCGGCATAAATGGTCCTGTAATATTGGGTTTTTATGCAAATGCTGCAGATTTTGGAACCGTAAAAACATTTACTTTAACAGACCCATTGTATACTTCTATTAAAACCGATGCTATTTATTTAAATGCGCATTCTACCAATAAACCCGGTGGTATTATAAGAGGGCAAATACGGTAACAACGATTTTAATAAAAATAATTATAATAACGGTAGAAAATAGTTGGTAATGCTAAGCCTAAAGCCACGGTTCATTTTATAAACAGTGAGTAGGTAACTATCTACGGCTTTACTTAATACTATATATTTTCTACCGCTTTTTGCTTCCATCATTCCTATTATTCTTTTTTGTTTTAATATTCACAGGCCACAACGATGTTCTTTGTTTTTCGTAATTTGCTTCTTTCAATATTTCTCCAAATATCTTTATAGCATGACGAAAAAAATAACGGTAGCCATCATTTTCCTTTTGTGTATACAAAGCGTTTTTGCGCAACCAACTGCGGCTGCAAAAAAATGGGCAGATAGTGTCTTTAAATCACTTTCCAAAGACGAAAAAATAGGGCAGCTTATGGTAGTTCGTCTATCTTCTATAGACAATAAGACAAGAGCAGTTACTTTTTTTGATGAAAAAGTAGCAGCCCTTATCAAACAATATAATATTGGCGGTGTATGTATCTTTCAAGGTGGGCCGGTAAAGCAGGCTACCATTATTAACAGCCTGCAGGCAATGGCAAAAACACCCTTACTAATGTGTATAGATGCAGAGTGGGGGCTGGGTATGAGGCTTACAGATAGTGTATTGCCCCTGCCAAAACAAATGATGTTGGGTGCTATGAAAGATCAGACCATTGTATATAAATATGGTCAACTCGTAGCAGAACAATGTAAACGTTTTGGCCTTCAGGTAAATTATGCGCCGGTGGTAGATGTAAATAACAATCCTAACAACCCGGTAATAAACGATCGCAGTTTTGGAGAAGATAAATACAAAGTAGCCGCTTATGGTATACAGTATATGAAGGGAATGCAGGATGCCGGTGTAATGGCCTGCGCAAAACATTTTCCCGGCCATGGAGATGTAGAGGTGGATTCCCATTTTGATTTACCCATTATTAATAAAACAAGGGCACAGTTAGATTCGCTGGAACTTTATCCTTTTAAACAAATATTTGCAGCAGGCATAAGCAGTGTAATGATTGCACATCTTTCTATACCGGCTATAGACAAAACACCCAACAAGCCCACCTCATTATCCGCTTTAAATATTAACGGGCTCATGAGAAAAGAGCTTGGCTATAACGGACTAACTTTTACCGATGGGCTGGAAATGCAGGGTGTGGTAAAATATTTTCCTGATGGCGAAGCATCTTTACAATCAATAATAGCAGGTAACGATATGCTTTGCCTGCCGGTAGATGTGCCCCTTGCTATTATAAAAATAAAACAGGCTATTAAAAAGAAACTGCTAACATGGGCAGATATAGAAATGCACTGCAAAAAAGTGCTAATGGCAAAATATGAATATGGCCTCACTACATTAAAACCCATAAATACAGAAAACATTACTGCAGATCTCAATAAAAATATTCCTGAAATGCGGAGGCTGGTAGCAGAAAATGCAATAACACTGGTAGCCAAAAAAGATGCTTCTTTTTTTCCACTGAGAAATAGAAAGGAAGGAGATGTGGCTTTTGTAGGCTTTGGTTTAAATGAAGATAATACCCTTGCCCAAAGAATGCGCATGGATTATAATGCTGCTGTATTTTATTTTGATATTAAAAAAACATACGACGATTCCTTATTAAAAAAATTAATGTCGTTTAAAAAAGTAGTGATGGGTATACATGGTCTTAGCCGCACCCCCGCTACCAATTTTGGGCTCACAAAAGATATGGTGCGTATGATAAACAGTATTCAGCAAAAAACAAACAGCTTCACTTTTTTATTTGCCAATGCTTATGCTGCTAAAAATATGTGTGATGCTGTAAACCTGGCAGTATGCTACGAAGATGATGCTGTTGTGCAAAATACCGCAGCCGACCTGCTGCAGGGAAAAATATTTTATAAAGGCGTGCTGCCTGTAACTGTTTGTGAAAACCTGCAATATGGTTTTGGTATAGAAACAAAAGCAAGTGCAACCGTATTTGAGCATATTATTTTAAATGGTTTTATGGCAAAAAAACTTGCTGATATTGATTCTATATGTAAAGATGCCATTGCTAAATATGCCATACCTGGCTGCGTGGTGCTGGCATTAAAAGATAATAAATTATTGTACGAAAAAAGCTTTGGTAATTTTACCTACGAAAAAAAAGAACCTGTGGTTATGACTACAGTATACGACCTTGCATCGGTTACAAAAATAGCAGCCACCACACTTGCAATAATGCGGTTGTATGAGCAAGGCAAACTGGATATAAAGAAAACCTTGGGTTACTACCTGCAAGAAACAAATAATACCAATAAAAAAAATATTATTGTAGAAAATTTATTGCTGCATGAAGCAGGGCTTGTAGCCTATATTCCTTTTTATAAAGAAGTAACAGATGCCGGCGGAAAGCCATATCCATGGCTTTTTAAAAATGTGGCAAGTGATTCTTTTAATGTTCCCGTAGCGGAACATTTTTTTATGAAAAATGCCTGGAAGGACAGTATGTATAAAAAAATATTGATGAGCCCGCTGGGCACCACTGGTAAATATGTATACAGCGATAATGACTTTATTTTTCTTGCTAAAATTGCTGAAAAAATTTCTGGTAAAACGATAGAGGATTATGTGGCAGAAAATTTTTACGAACCTATGCAATTGCACAGCATTGGTTTTCACCCTTTGTATAGAAATAGTGTAAATATGATAGCCCCCACAGAAAAAGAAGTCGGGTTTAGAAACCAGCAGTTGCAGGGTTTTGTGCACGACCCGGGTGCAGCAATGTTTGGCGGGGTAGCCGGGCACGCTGGTTTATTTGCAAATGCTTATGACCTTGCAGCAGTAATGCAAATGCTGGAGAATGGCGGCACTTTTAATCATAAAAAATATTTTGAAAAATCTACCATAGATACTTTTATAGGTTACCATAGCAGTACGAGCAGGCGTGGCTATGGTTTTGATAAGCCAGAAAAAGATAATGCTACCCGCAAAGAACCTTACCCGGCACTAGCTGCAAGTGCTGGCACATTTGGCCATACGGGTTATACAGGCACCTGCACTTGGGCAGACCCTGCAAATGGGCTGGTATTTGTTTTTTTAAGCAACAGGGTATATCCTTTTGTAAATGATGCGCTGCTTAAAATGAATGTGCGCATAAAAATATTAGACAAACTGTACGAGGCCATCGCCTTAACAACAGGTAGTAAATAATGACTGATAGTACCGTCCTTGTTGTATATTAGCGTATCCAAAAAATATACTTGCAGTATGAAAACGTTGTTTTCCTTTTTTATTATTTTGATGATAGTTACAGCGCTTGTATCCTGCAGGGATGATTACAGTATTTGTAACAGCCCAAAAGAAGTAAATTTTTACGCCAGCTTTTATCAAAAGCAAGGAAATGTAGATGTAGCTGTGCCAGCACCGGTTTTAAGTATAATGCTGTTAAATGCTCCTGCAGCATTGTACAGCCAACAGGTAAACACTGCTACTTTTTCACTGGCGCTAAACCCGGCCACAGACTCTGCCCGATATATTATTAAAGTTGCTGCAAACCTTCCATCAGATACCTTTACAGTTGTGTATAACTCCATAAATACAATCATTTCTGCAGATTGCGGTAGCGCCTATTTTAATAATATTTCCCGCTTATATTCCACTTTAAATACCATAGATTCTATAAAAGTTATAAAGCCGCTGGTAAATAATGAGCTGCTGGTAAATGCAAAAATTTATTTTTAGAAAAGCATAAAATCTATTGCCAAGTGCTCAGGATTACATTTATTATCAGTTAAAATAAAATAGATAATGATCGTTAACTATTAAATGGTGGAAAAAATAATGGCAAAGTATATGCACATAATGGGTGAAATTATATTGTGTAATTTTTTAACTAAAGGGAAGTAGTTAAAAGTAAACAAATATAATTTTAAAGAAAATATTTTCATTTTTTGTAAATAATATCTTTTATAACCTGCATTTTTTTATCGTAGCTGTGCAACAGTGCATCGTAGCTGGTACCAATAAATATATCTGGTATTACACCTGTGCCTTTTGTAGGTACATGATTGTATTGCACCAGCCGAAATATAGGCAGGCGCACACGAATATGTGTGTGAGGCAATGTAATATCCGGTATCATTATTCCATTATTGCCATACCAGCCACCACCAGTTTCTTCTCCCACTAGGGTAATGCCAGGCTGCCCTTTTATGGCATTACAAAATAATGCCGAAGCAGAAAATGTGGGTCCGCTCGTTATCACATAAACATCTCCACCATAATGATTTTTATTTTTTGGATGATATAATTTTCGTTCAAGATAACCGAGGTGGTAATTTCCATCTGCCTGTTTTTTACAATTAAAAAACAGTGCAATATTATTTAGAACGCCTCCTTTTATGTACTTTGAATATGGGCGTAAGCTTTTGCTTTTTGTATACAAAGAGTCTGCTACTTTAAAATCTTTACGGCTTATATATTTTGTAAGTAATGTGCTTAAACCCACCCTGCCGCCGCCATTGCTGCGAATATCCAGCACCAGGTTATTTATTTTTTGCTTTCGCAATTGCTTAAAACTACGGCGAAAAAATTTTCGCAAATGGCCATCGGAAAATGTATTGAGGGTTATTGTGGCAAACTTGCCAGAGCTGTCAATTGTAAGTGAACGATATTGGAGCATTTTTTTTTCGGCAGGAATTTGTTTATTTTCTTTCCGAATGATGCTGTCTTTTTTTAATGAATCCACGCCCGGTATAAATAATGGGATAGTGGTGCTTTGCTCATTATTTGTACTATCCAGGTAAGTTATACGGTATGCTTTGCTTAGGCCAAAAATATTTCTGTGGAAGTAAGGAAAATTAGCACTAAGTCTTACATAATTTACATTAAGCGCATAGCCATCTGCAGGTAAAAAGTCCAGCATATATTTTATAAGCAGGTGGTTGGGGATGCCATTTACAGCAGTAACGAGTGTGCCTCTTTTAAAAATGCTGTCTTTCTTCCAGTTAAGGTTTGCTGTTACTGCCATGGTATCGTTCCATATTTTCATGTATAGCGGAAAGGCTGGTATAGCTTTACCTGTAACCCAGCGGGAATATGCTTTGCTAAGACTAACGCTGGTGTGGCCGCAGCGTATTTTATTTATGATTGGGGCTAGTATATGCCATGCAAAATTCTGTTCCGTCATACTGTCTTTTATATCGCTGTAGTATTTGCTAAAGTAGGCATCCATTTCTGCTTTGGGTGTGTACCAATATAGGGAAGGATGCTTTGTTTCTAAAATATGCTGCAAGAGTATAAAGTCTTTTTGCAATGCCTGCTGCCCGTATTTTTTTGCAGGATTATAATTTTTTTGTGTTGCAGTGCAGGAGCAAAAAACAATGCCGGTAATAAAAAAAAAGGATAAAAATATTTTGCTCATAAGTCGATATAAAATTAAAGGAAAAAAGAAGATGGCGTGTTTTGGGTAAATATAATTTTTATCTAAAGGGATGTTAAGATGTGTTATACAAAAAATAAGTATTCCTGTTACGGTGTTACTTTTACGCTTGGCAATTTTAAAAAAAATGATTGTAGTTCATATTGAAAATATACTGCCCGGCAACTACGCCGGATAGGAGCAAGTACCCCGCAAGTGACGGAGGCACGACGGAATGCGGAGTACTGCGGATAGCCGGATCACCGGTAAATATTGCTGTAATGCCAGCGTTCAAGCCTCTCAAAAAACGAACTTGTTAAACAAGTACTTTGCACAAAAAATTAAAATATCTTTGTCGCAAACTGAAAAACAGGTATGGATATACATTTTAATGAGAACAAGCAACATACACTGGCTGCGCCAGCATCTATATCCGGCACAGGCCTGCACACCGGCGTACTAAGCGATATGACGCTTAACCCTGCCGCAGCAAACTTTGGTTTTCAGTTTAAACGAACAGACCTTGCCGGTACAGCACCTATAAAAGCAGACTGCGACCTGGTAACAGATACCAGCCGCGGCACTACGTTAGAAAAAGGCGAAGTAAAAATATCTACCATTGAGCATTTGCTAGCAGCACTAGTGGGCATGGGTGTAGATAACTGCCTTATAGAAATAAACGGACCGGAAATACCTATAATAGATGGCAGCAGCAAGCCTTTTACAGAAATGATTTTGCAGGCAGGGGTAGAAGAGCAGCATGCAGAAAAAATATGGTACACGCTGGATGAACCAATAGCCTACTTTGACGAAAAGAAAAATGCAGAGCTTACCGCCATGCCTGCAGAGGAATACCGCATTACCACCCTTATAGATTTTAACAGCCAGGTGCTGGGCACACAACATGCGAGCCTTAAACACATAAATGATTTTAATGCAGAGATAGCACCCTGCCGCACTTTTTGTTTTTTGCATGAGCTGGAAATGCTGCTGGAACACAACCTGGTAAAAGGTGGCGATATAAATAATGCCATAGTGGTGGTAGATAAAGTAATAACCCCCGAAGAAATGAGCCGCCTGGCAAAAGCATTTGGCAGAGAAAAAATAGAGATACAAAAAGAAGGGTATTTAAACAACCTGGAGCTTAGGTTTAATAACGAGCCTGCCAGGCATAAACTGCTGGATGTGGTAGGCGACCTTGCCCTGAGTGGTTATGCAATGAAGGCACATATTGTAGCCAACAGGCCTGGCCATAGCAGCAATGTGGAACTGGCAAAATTGCTTAAAGCCCACTTTAAAAAAACAAGTAAGCAGGTGGCTGTACCACATTACGACCCCAATGCCACCCCAGTCTACAAACTGGAGGATATAGAAAAAATATTGCCGCATCGCTACCCTTTTTTGTTGGTAGATAAAATTATAAGCCTTGGCGAGAAAGAAGTGGTAGGTATTAAAAATGTAACGTTTAATGAAAATTTTTTTCAGGGGCATTTCCCGGGAAACCCAGTAATGCCGGGTGTTTTGCAGGTAGAGGCGCTGGCACAAACCGGTGGCATACTCTGCATAACATCTATGCCGGAAGGGCAATATGATACGTACTTTTTAAAAGTAGATAATTGCAAGTTTAAAGCAAAAATAGTACCCGGCGATACCATGATTTTGAAAATGGAATTATTGGAACCGATAAGAAGAGGGATATGCATAATGAAAGGCAGCGTTTATGTAGGAAATAAACTCTGTACCGAAGGAGAATTTACCGCACAGATTGTGAGGAGAAGCTGAGGTAATAAACTGATTAGCTCATTAGAAATTTGCTAATGAATACAGCATAAACATTATTAAAAATATCGCATTAAATTAGCAGAATAACAGTATTATCACATTAGCAAATTATAATGATACACCCACACACCTACATACACCCCAATGCCAAGCTGGCTACCAATGTAAAAGTAGATCCCTTTAGTGTTATACACCCCAATGTAGAAATTGGCGAAGGCACATGGATAGGCAGTAATGTAACCATTATGGATGGTGCAAGGATAGGGAGCAACTGCCGCATTTTCCCCGGGGCAGTAATATCTGCCATACCGCAAGATCTTAAATACGGCGGTGAAGATACTACTGCGGAAATAGGGGACAATACAACTATAAGAGAATTTGTAACCATAAACCGGGGCAGCAAAGCCAGCTGGACAACCAAGGTAGGCAACAACTGCCTTTTAATGGCTTACTGCCATGTGGCACATGATTGTGTAATAGGCAATAACGTAATAATGAGTAATAATACACAACTTGCCGGGCATGTGATGCTGGGCGATTTTGTAATACTCGGTGGTATGTGTGCTGTGCACCAGTTTGTAAAAATAGGGCAGCATGCTATTATAAGCGGGGGCAGCCTCATACACAAAGATGTGCCGCCTTTTATAAAAGCAGGCAGGGAACCGGTAAGCTATGCAGGTGTAAACTCCGTAGGCCTTAAACGGCGTGGGTTTTCGCTGGATAGCATTAATGAGATATTAAACATTTACCGCATTATATATAACAAAGGGCTAAATACCACACAGGCACTAAATTATATAGAAGAAGAAATACCTGCCACCAATGAGCGAGACGAGATTGTAACTTTTGTAAGAGATAGCGGCCGTGGTATTATTAAAAAATATTTAAAAGGTAGCTCGGAAGATTGAGCCCTATTGCGTACACATTCGATTAGTGCCAAATGCAAATGCAGCAATACTTATCTATAGGATTATATGTATTTTTTAGAATAGGCCATTTGCATATTTTTTATAAATCAAATAGCAGAAGGTTTATTACTCAAACAGAAGTAAATAATGATTATCAAATACAATAACCCTGCTACCTCTTTTGCTTACCTAAAGAAACAGGGTTGAGGCAATGAATATTATCTTAAAAAATACAGGCAAGCGATATAACAGGGAATGGATTTTTCGCAATATAAATTATACGTTTGCGCAGGGAAGCTCGTACGCTATTACCGGAGCAAATGGCTCCGGAAAATCTACCCTGTTACAAATTATAGCAGGTGCTAGCATGCATAGCGAAGGAGAAATTAAATGGGCTGCAGCAAGTCAAACTTCAACCAAAATAACCCCAGAAAATTCTTACACTCAAATAGCATTTGCCGCCCCCTACCTGGAATTAATAGAAGAATTTACCGCCACAGAAATGCTATCCTTTCATGCCACTTTTAAACCGCTAACCGCACCTGCTGCACAAATTTTGCAAATCGTGGGGCTGCAAAAAGCGGCCAACAAACAAATACGTTATTTCAGCAGTGGTATGAAACAGCGGCTAAAACTGGCGCAAGCTTTTTTTAGTAATACGAGTACACTTTTATTAGATGAACCCATTACCAATTTAGATGAAGAAGGCATTGAACTGTATAAAAAACTTTTGCAAAACTATACTGTAGACCGCCTCGTAATTGTGAGCAGTAATGATAAACAGGAATATGCATATTGTGAGCATATTATTGGTATTGGAGATTATAAATAAGCGTTACTGTACAAAAATGGATAGATAATTATTTAAAAATACCTTCCTCTTAAAATGATAAAATTAATTTTTACTATCCTCGTTTTTTTGATATCGTTACTGGTATTGTTTAATGCGCCCAGCAATTTTTTATGGCTGGCTGCAGTGGCGGTTACAAATTTTCCGCTTATGCCCATGCTGGTGGCTGCGCTATGTTTTTATATGGGTATAAAAGCGAGACGTTTTCACTGGCCGATAATAATAGTAAGTGTTACAGCCCTTATTATTTTTTCATTGCCCATCATGGCAGCATACAGGCAGTCAGTATATGTGCCTGCGCAAATGGCCGCCGTTTTCCCCGTAAAAAATGAGCGTAATTTACCCAGCCCTTTTAATTTTTTTACGATGCTTGCCGGCAATGAAGAAGTGCCGTTTAAAACCATTGAATATAAAAAAACAGCAGATAAAAATTTGATAGCAGATTTTTATCCATCAGCTACGAACAATCTATCGCCGCTTGTAATCGTTATCCACGGCGGCTCCTGGCAAAGCGGGAATAGTAAACAATTGCCGGAACTTAATAGTTTTCTTGCAAAAAAAGGGTATAATGTAGCTGCTATTACCTACAGACTTGCACCCGCATACAAAGCTCCCGCACCGGTAGAAGATACAAAAGATGCGATTGCTTATTTTATAGCCCATGCAGCCGCATTTAATATTGATACAAATAATATTATATTGCTAGGTCGATCTGCTGGTGGCCAAATTGCATTATGTGCAGGATATGACACAGCACAAAAAAATATAAAAGGGATAATATCATTTTACGGCCCTGCAGATATGGTGTGGGGCGGCAGATTAAAAGTAAACAAACTGGTTATAAATACAGACGAGATATATAATAATTATTTTGGCGGATTAATAGATGAAGTGCCTCAAAAATTTAAAGAAAGTTCTGCCATAGATCATGCTGCTGCTGCATCTCCACCTACGCTTATGATACACGGCACTAACGACCCGCTGGTTTTTTATCAGCATGAAGTACGCCTTCAAAAACGGCTGAACGAATTGCATGTACCTAATTATTATCTTCAATTGCCCTTTGCTACTCATGGCTGCGACTATAGTTTAAAAGGACCCGCCGGGCAGATGTCAAAATATGCTGTGCTGCGTTTTATAGCTTCGGTTACGGGAAGATGAGCTCGTGGTAGTACTATAAAAAATCTCCTAAAATCTGTGGTAAAAAAATTACTTTTATAAAAATCATTTTAATGAAAAATATTCTTTTAACTATCGTAATTATAAGTTTTATGCAGGCAGCAATAGCGCAAACCAACAAAGTAAATCTTACGCCGGAAATGCTTTGGCAGCTTGGCAGGGTTACGGGGCTTGGCATAACAAAAGATGGAAAGCATTATGCTTACAGTGTTTCCACCCCCAGTGTAGCAGAAAATAAAAGTAGTAAAACACAGTTTATTGCAGATGTAAATACCGGCGTGGTTGCTGGCATTCAAGCCACAGATGATGTATTGAGTAATAAAAATATTTCGCCCGATGGAAAATATATAGTATACGATAAGGAAGTAAATTTATTAAAAATAAAAAGTACAGATGCGTATCCTTCTCTCACAAAATCTAATGCATACATTATTGATGACCTTAATTACCGGCATTGGGATAAATGGAATGAAGGAAAATTTAACCATGTTTTTTTTGCACCGTTAAATGATAAAACGGCAGAAAAAGATTTGATGCCAAACGAAAATTTTGATGCACCACAAAAGCCATTTGGTGGCGATGAAGATTATACCTGGAACCCGGACAGTAAACGAATTGTATATGTGAGCAAGAAGAAGTACGGCAAAGAATATGCGCTAAGTACAAACACTGACCTCTACGAATACAACATAGAAACCGGCAAAACCATAAACCTTACAGAAAGTAATAAAGGCTACGATATAAGCCCAGCCTATAATACAGCAGGTACACTGGCATGGCTAAGCATGAAGAGAGATGGTTTTGAAGCAGACAAACAAGACCTGGTAATTATGAATAATGGTACCAGAACAAACCTTACCACCGCAAGGGATGACCTGCATGTAGAAGGATTTAAATGGAGCAATGATGGAAAAAGTATTTTCTTTTGGGCACCTATAAAAGCCACACAACAACTTTTTGAAGTAACCATAAGCAATAAAAAAATAAGGCAAATTACCAGCGGCGATTTTCAATATGCTGATGTAAGCGGCGAAACAACCAATGCTTTATTTGCTGCAAGAACAGATATTAACCATGCCACAGAAATTTTTTCTATTGATAAAACAACAGGTGCAGCTACTGCATTTTCTCATGTGAATGATGTTATATATGCAGGTATAAATATGTGCAAAGCCGAAAAGCGATCTGTAAAAACAACAGATGGTTTGCAAATGCCGGTGTGGGTAATATACCCGCCAGGCTTTGATGCAGCTAAGAAATACCCGGTATTATTATTTTGCCTGGGCGGGCCACAAGGTACTACCCCACATTATTCTTACCGGTGGAATTTGCAGTTAATGGCATCGCAGGGATATATAGTTGTGGCACCGGACCGCAGAGGCGTTTTTGGCAACGGTACAAAATGGGCTGCGGATATAAGTAAAGAATGGGGCGGGCAGGTAATGCAGGATTATTTAAGCGCTACAGATGATGTGGCCAAAGAAAAATATGTAGATAAAAACCGTATGGCTTGCGCAGGTGCAAGCTACGGCGGCTACTCCGTATACATGCTGCAGGCCTTGCACAATGGTCGTTTTAAAAGTTTTATAGCACACGATGGTTTGTTTGATTTTAAAAGCTGGAGCGGCACTACAGAAGAATTGTGGTTTGCAAACTGGGATCTTGGTGGCTGGTATTGGGATACAAAAAATGCTGCTGCACAAAAAAGCTACGACAAATATTCGCCTAGTAATTTTGTAAATAAATGGAATACGCCTATTATGATTGTACAAGGCGGTACAGATTACAGGGTGCCCGTGGAGCAAGGGTTACAGGCTTTTCAGGCCGTACAGTTAAAAGGAATAAAAAGCAGGTTATTGTACCTGCCAGAAGAAAACCACTGGGTACTAAAACCACAAAATGCTATGGTGTGGCAGCATGAATTTTTTAAATGGCTGGATGAAACAGTAAAATAGTTTAATGAAACTTACCTATTGAATGATTAGATATGGCTGGCATAAAAAATTTCTCTGCATAATTAAACAGATATTATGCACTGCAAAACTATATCTCCTACCAAAAAAATAACCAACTTACCCCACTGCCACTTTCAGCCCTACCATTTCTCTCAGCATATTTGCAATACCATTTGCATCAATTCCAATTTCATCATATAACTGTTTTGGAGTTCCATGCTCTACCAATCTATCTGGTATGCCCATAATTTTTACATCTGCTTTGTAGCCATGCTCGTTCATAAACTCCAAAACCGCAGAGCCAATACCACCAACGATTATACCATCTTCTATAGTAATTATTTTATTAAATTTTGCAAACACTTCGTGCAGCATTTCTTCATCTAACGGTTTTGCAAAACGCATATCATAATGCGCAGGGTTTATGCCTTCTTTTTTTACATCACGTATAGCTTCGGCAGCAAAGTTACCGGGGTGCCCAAAACTTAAAATCGCTATCTCTTCACCATCTTTTAATTTACGACCGGTACCAATTTTTATTTCTTTCATTTGCGTGCGCCACTCAGGCATTACGCCTTCGCCACGAGGGTAGCGTATGGAAAATGGTAACTGGTTTTTTTCTAACTGAGCAGTGTACATTAAATCTCTCAACTCGGCTTCGTTCATGGGCGCACTTACAATCATGTGAGGAACGCAACGCATGTATGCGATGTCGTAACAGCCGTGGTGTGTAGGTCCATCTTCACCCACCAAACCAGCACGATCCAAGCAGAAAATTACAGGTAATTTCTGTATAGCCACATCATGTATTACCATGTCATAAGCACGCTGCATAAAACTGCTGTAAATATTACAAAATACTCGCAAGCCTTGCGTGGCCATACCTGCGCTAAGTGTTACCGCATGTTGCTCGCAAATGCCCACATCAAAAGCTCGGTTAGGCATTGCTTCCATCATAAATTTTAAGGAGCAACCGCTCGGCATTGCTGGGGTAACACCCATTATTTTGTCATTTTTTTCTGCCAGTTCAATGATCGTATGCCCAAATACATCCTGGTATTTTGGTGCTTGTTTTACTTCATAAATTTTCTTGGCTATTTTGCCGGTTACTTTATCGAACAAACCTGGTGCATGCCATTTAGTTTGGTCTTTCTCAGCCAACTCGTATCCTTTACCTTTTACGGTTTTTATATGCAATAATTTAGGGCCGGGTATATCTTTTAAATCTTGTAAAGTTTCTATTAATTTAGCAACATTATGCCCATCAATAGGGCCAAAATAACGCAGCTTTAATGCTTCAAATAAATTGCTGCTGCTGCTTACCATTCCTTTTAAACCTTCGGTAAGCTTTGCCGCCATTGCCCGGCTAAAAGTTTTGCCTACAGGCAGTTTGCCCAATAATTTCCACACATCATCTTTTACTTTATTATATGTGTGCGATGTGGTTATATCAGTTAAATATTCTTTAAGTGCGCCCACATTTGCATCTATACTAATACCATTGTCGTTTAAAATAATAATTACATTACTTTTTTCCACACCTGCATGGTTCATGGCTTCAAACGAAATGCCTGCAGTCATTGCACCATCGCCAATTACGGCAATGTGCTGGCGGTCTGTTTCGCCTTTATACTGGCTCGCCATTGCCATACCAAGTGCTGCCGAAATAGAGGTAGATGAATGCCCCACCCCAAAAGTATCGTACTCGCTTTCGCTGCGTTTTGGGAAACCGCTTAAGCCATGTTGTTTTCTGTTTGTAGGAAAACTATCCCTGCGACCAGTAAGTATTTTGTGCCCGTAAGACTGGTGACCCACATCCCAAACCAACTGGTCGTAAGGCGTGTTGAAAACATAATGCAAAGCCACTGAAAGCTCTACCACGCCGAGGCTTGCCGCAAAATGACCACCATGCACACTCACCACATCTATAATATATTGGCGCAACTCGTCAGTTACTTGTTGCATTTGTTCTTTACTAAACTTTTTTAGGTCATCCGGGTTATTAATTTGGGCAAGCAATGCGCCAGGCGTTATATTTATTTGCATTTGTTGTTATTAGCATAGTAAAATTACAATTTATATACGTTGCGGGCAGAAAATAGTTTAAGGGAGTGGCAGAGAATGATTATTACATTTCAAATTGTATAAAAAAATGGTATCAATACTTTAAAATTCTACTTGAAAAAGGAGTTTTTTTATTAATGGAAAATGTGTGTTAATACACAGAAAACACTTTCTAACTATTAAATAACAGAACCATTAACATTAAAATTGTAAATAATAAGAGCAACATATATCTTTAATATTCGTTACCAATTTGCAAACCGAAACCATCTGTTAATGATTAAATCTTTTACGCTTATAATAATAAGTACCTGCTTAATATTTTTATCTGTTTTTTCTCAAAACTGTCCCGCAAATATTGATTTTGAAAGTGGAAATTTCAATAACTGGCAGTGTTTCATTGGTAATACATACGTGTCTCCATCCGGGCAAAACGTTATTGATCTTTTACCTTCTCCTCCTACACCTGGCAGGCATGAATTAATATCTTCCGCAACAACTCCGGGAATGGATTTTTATGGAAATTTCCCGAAATTATGCCCTTATGGCGGTAAATATTCTGTAAAATTAGGTAATGAACTTACCGGTGCAGAGGCAGAGGGATATCTTATACTTTTCAAGTTTCTCTAACGCAGGATACTTTTAGCTTTACCTATTTTTATGCAGTAGTGTTTGAGGACCCCCATCATACTGCAACAGAGCAGCCAAGGTTTTTTGTAACAGCATACGATGTGGCAGATGGTGCCTTAATAAACTGTGCTTCTTACAATTATATTTCTACCGGATCTATTCCAGGTTTCCAGGTATCCCCTTTGAACAGTGGGGTATTATATAAAAACTGGTCACCGGTATCTATACAGTTTGCAAACCTGCAAGGTCATACTGTGAGGCTGGAATTTAAAACTGCAGACTGCACGCAAACTGGTCATTTTGGTTATGCGTACCTGGATGTGAGCACCGGCTGCTCTAATATACTGGCTACTGCTCCTTATTGTGCAGAAACCAATTCGGTAATATTAAATGCACCTTTTGGCTTTCAAACATATACCTGGTATAATCAGGATTATTCGGCTATAGTGGGCAATCAGCAATCCATTACCTTATCTCCACCACCAGCAACCAGCGGTACTTTTCATGTAGATGTTATACCATACCCAGGCTATGGCTGTAGAGATACAGTAGATGCTATTGTAACACCGCTGCCAGTACCGGATACACCAGTGGCACCTGTGGTGATATTATGCCAGTTTAGCAATCCTGTACCCCTTACTGCTACTGCATTGCAGGGCTGCGACTTGTTGTGGTATAATGGAGCTTCTGGCGGAACCGGTAATTCCATTGCAACACTTCCCAACACAAATGTGGCAGGCACCTTTTTCTATTATGTATCACAGAAAAGGCTTTTTGGTTGTGAAAGTCTAAGAAAAAAAATAACTGTAAAAGTTGTGCCTACAGCTCAGGCATTTTTCACCATTAATGCAAGCAGGCAATGTTTAGACAATAACAATTTTATTTTTTCCAGTACTTCTACCAATTTACAAAATGAAGTATATACCTGGGATTTTGGCGATGGACAAACCATAAATGCTCCTGCTCCTGCAGTAGTAAATCATACCTATAGTAGTGCAGGGCCTTTTACTGTAAAGTTACAGGCATCAAATTTTTCCACCTGCTACACAGACAAGTTTTTACAGGTAGTGGTTGTTCCTAAACCCATTGCAGATTTTAGTTTTCCTTCTCTCATTTGCGAAGGCCAAACGCCGGTGACAATGATAGATAATTCTTCCACACCCGGTGTGCAGGCTACCATAAATCAATGGCGGTGGAATTTAAATGGTGCAATAAGTACATTGCCCGTACCCGCACCTTTTACTACCAACATTGGCGGGCAGTATCCCGTACAGCTTGTAGTAACTACCACAGAAGGGTGCAGATCTGACCCTACTTCAAAAATATTACCTGTAAGATACAGGCCGCTTGCCTCTTTTAGCGTAAGTAGCCCGCTGTGCGAAAATGTAAAAACAATATTTACCAACAATTCTTCATTACCCCTACCAGCTGCTCCGGAATATATAAAAAACCTATACTGGCAACTGGATGGCAATATAAATTTTACAGAACAAATGCATTCCGCAAATCTTGATTATAACACCCACATTATTTCATTAACAGCAGAATCTGATTATGGTTGTAAAAGTATTCCGCTTATAAAAAATATTGCGGTAAATGCCAAGCCACGCATTGCACTTTCACTTACAGACTCTTGCGTAAAAAGAACGATTACCTATAAAGCTACAGATAGTACCGGTGCTGGTACAAAATGGTATTGGGATTTTGGAAATGGCATGCAGCAATTTAATGATGTGGTCTACAAAAATTACAGCAATGCTTTTAGTAGTATCGTTACCATAAAAGCTAAAAATATTTTTGGTTGTGAAAATACATATAGCAGGCCATTTACAATTTTTGATAATAAGGCATTTGCAGGCAGGGATACTACCACAGCAATAGACGAGCCTGTGCAGTTAAATGCTAATGGCGATAGTGGCTACAGGTATTTATGGACACCTGCAACTGGTTTGAGCAGTAATATTATAAATAACCCGGTAGCTACTTACAACAAAGATCAGTTGTATTACCTGGATGCACTTACAAAAGAAGGCTGTGACAGTCATTCGAAAATTTTAATAAAAAGATTTAAAGGACCGGAATTATATATTCCATGTGCGTTTACGCCCAATGGAGATTATAAAAACGAATATTTAAAAGTTTTTCCTGTAGGCATAAAATCTTTTGACTACCTGGCCGTTTACAACCGTTTTGGAGAACAGGTTTTTTACACCAAAGATTTTAACAAAGGCTGGGATGGTACTTATAAAGGACGCAAACTAGACCCCGGAGCATACGTGGCTATTGCAAAAGCAATAGATTACAGAGGGCGGCCAATGCTGCAAAAGCTAAGTGTATTGCTATTAAAATAAATTTTAAAAATATTGGTTCAAAAAGATAATTAATCTGCTTCTGGTGTATAGTATTTTTATGCAGTCTATGATATCGTACCAAGGTGAATACTAATTTTAGAAAACCACTTTTACCGAAACAAAAATTGCTGGTTTTTTATTATGATATATTTTCATACATCATAGTGCCAATTTTTTTTAAAACAGCAACCCCTTCTCCACCAGCGCTTCTGCTATCTGCACTGCATTTGTGGCAGCGCCTTTGCGAAGATTATCGCTTACAATCCAACAGTTAAGCGTATTTGGTTGTGTCTCATCTCTGCGAATGCGGCCTACAAACGTATCATCTTTATCGTGTGCGGTAAGCGGCATGGGGTAATTAAAATTTTCATTATCATCCTGCAGGGTAATGCCGGGTGCATTGCTTAATATTCTTCTTACTTCTGCCAAGTCAAAATCATTTTCAAATTCAATATTTACACTTTCACTATGGCCGCCAATGGTAGGTATGCGCACACAGGTAGCCGTAACTTTTATGCTATCGTCCCCCATTATTTTTTTTGTTTCGTATACCATTTTCATTTCTTCTTTTGTATAACCGTTTTCTAAAAAAACGTCTATGTGCGGTATAGCATTCATATCTATGGGGTGCTTATAAGCCATTTCGCCGGTTATTCCCTTGCGCTCATTCATCATTTGTGCCACAGCTTTTACGCCGGTGCCTGTTACACTTTGGTAAGTGCTTACCACTACTCTTTTTATTTTATATTTATCATGCAGGGGTTTTAATACCACTACCATTTGTATGGTGCTGCAATTGGGGTTGGCAATAATTTTATCGCTGCTGATAAGTGTATTTTGGTTTACCTCCGGCACCACCAGTTTTTTTGTTGCATCCATACGCCATGCGCTGCTGTTATCTATTACCGTTATACCTGCTGCTGCAAATTTTGGCGCCCACTCCAGTGAGGTATCGCCACCTGCAGAAAACAGCGCCAATGCGGGTTTTGCATCAATAGCAGCCTGCATGCCTGTAACTTTGTAAGGCTTGCCTTTGTACATTATTTCTTTACCAATACTTTTTGCAGATGCTACAGGAATAAGTTCTGTAACATTAAAGTTTCTTTCTGCCAGTACTTCAAGCATTTTTGTACCTACCAACCCTGTAGCGCCTATCACCGCTATTTTCATGATATAATTTTTTGTATAAAGAAAATAATAAAATGGTTATTATTATGAATAAAATATAGCAGTTTTTAAATCGCTACTTTTCTACCCGGGTGCAAAGCTCTGTAAGCCACGCCGGCACTTGCCAGCATTAATACAGCACCCAGCAAAAATGAAACGCCGGAAAAATGGTATGGTGTTTTTGGTCCGGTAAAATATGAGAACAGCCCCGTCATTATCATTGGCCCAAAAATAGATGTAAGGCTTACCAGGCTGGTGAGCGCACCTTGCAACTCGCCCTGCTCATTGGAAGGTACGTTTTCCGATATGGTAGATTGCAATGCCGGCCCGCATATACCACCCAGGCAATACGGAATTAAAAAAACAAACATCATCCAGGTTTGAGATGCAAAGGCAAATAATAATAGCCCGATCCCATATAATATCAATCCAAAATAAATACTTTTTTCATTACCCAGTTTTGGGTTTACTACTCTTATAAGCAGGCCTTGCACCAGCCCTATCATCAACCCCACTACACCAAGCGAAATGCCTATCATCTTTTCATCCCAGTGTAATTTTTCTATCCCAAAAAAGCCCCAATTGCTTTGCACTGCATGAGATGCAAGGTATACGAGTATATAGGAAACTACCAGCCCGCTAAGCGATGGATATTTTTTTAACTGCAGCAGCGCCCCTACAGGATTTGCACGGCTCCACTCAAAAGGACGGCGGTTTTCTTTGCTAAGAGACTCGGGCAATACAAAATAACCATAAAGGCAGTTTATAAGAGAAAGTATGGCGGCAACTATAAATGGAATACGCGGACCTAATGAGCCCAGCAACCCACCAATAACAGGCCCTATAATAAAGCCTATACCAAATGCAGCACCTACCATACCAAAATTTTGTGCACGGTTTTCATTGGTACTTATATCTGCAATATAAGCTGTGGCTGTAGTAAAACTTGCGCCTGTAATGCCCGCCAGTGCCCGGCCCACAAATAACCAGCCTATAGTAGGCGCAAAGGAAAGAAATAAATAATCTATACCAAAACCAAAGAGTGACAAAAGCAGTACGGGCCGCCTTCCATATTGATCGCTGAGACCACCCAATACGGGCGAAAATAAAAATTGCATAATGGCATAAGCTGCAGTAAGCCAGCCGCCCCACTTTGCGGCATCGCTTACCGTGCCATGTATCAATTGTTCTATTAATTTTGGTAATACAGGTATAATTAATCCAAGCCCGGTTACATCTAATACCAGTGTAAAAAATATAAATCCTATAGCTGCTTTTTTATTCATAATTATATTAGATTTTATTTGGCAAACAGTCGTTTCATGATTGTATGATTTTAAAATACCCTTCGCCATCTTTTGTAAAACCACTTACTTTTAAAAATGTTTCGTGGCTTTTATTAAATACCGTTTTGTATATAATGCGGCGTATTCCCTTTGCCAGCAGCATTTGTTTTGCTTTTTCAAAAATAAATTTCCCTATCTTAAAATCACGGTATTTTTTTGAGGTGTAGTTTAGTTCTACAATAGCATCGCCATTGGTATGAAGCTGCACGCTAAATACATTTGCTATTACCAGATCTCTTGTTACAATAAAATTAAGGTTATCCATTAATAGTGCTGCATCAAATGCCGGAAAGTAGTTATCAATATCTGCTTTATTATGCAAAAGGAATTTTTGCGCAAGCTTTTCTGCTGAGGTAAATTCTATAAGATCAAAATCTTCTTTATGCTTAGAGATTTTATTGAGGTAAAAAACATTTATTACCAGCAAAATACCATTGGTAATTAATACAGGCCAGGTGCTAAAGATAACTGCATAAATAATAAAAGAAACGCATCCCAAAATATTAAATACTCTAAACTGAATAGCTGTTTTTACGAGGAGTGCTACTATTAAACAAAGCGAAGCAAAGTAACCGAAATATGGTGCAATATGATGTATCATAAAGCTGCAATGATAGTGAAAAAGCTGCATGCTTAGGTGCACATGCCACAGTTTGTGCCGCATTCAAAATTACCGGCTCATGAAATACTGATATTTTACGGAGTAAACGTTATAGAACCAGTAACAGCAGGGTTGCCTGCCAGTTGAAAATAAATGGTACCAACAGTATCTTTTTTAAAAAGAAAAGAACTGGTATTTTGTATAACCGGCTGTTTTATTATTACACTATCAAAAGAATAAACACCTTGCACACTACCGGTATTGTTTACAAAAGTTACACTATTGCCACTTACCAGCGTAATATTTGAAGGCTTAAAACTTGTACTGTTTATGGTAATATAATTTGTAGGAAGTTGCCCGCCGGCTGCTTCGGGGCAGCCGGTACATTCTTTATCGCAAGATGAAAAAAAGAGGATTGAGCACAGCAAAAAAACGGAGGCTAACCAGTTTGTCATTTTTTTATGATTAAGATTTGAAGATACAAAATATTGAAAACATAGCAAGTACTGGCTTTACCAGAGGAAAATAACGTAACCTCTTTGATATGTTCTGTAATCTAAAAGAGTATTCCCTGTACAGATTTTTACAATTAATTAAAGAGGAGAAGAAATTATTGCAGCAGAATTTTAAGGGTGATTGCAATAAATGCGATTAAGATTTTGCGGAGTACTTTTATTAAATGATTATGCAATGTTTTCTCATTCGGTTTGTATTGTGTATTTTGCCAGAGAATGATGCTATTATCCAAAGCCATATCTTTTATTGCACGTATGCGCTACAGGCGTATTTACAACTGGATAAATAATCCCGCAGCGGCGCAGCGGCAGGAGTTACAATCTTTAATATCTGCTGCGCAATATACTGTTTTTGGTAAAAAATATAATTTTGCCAATCTTTTTACTATAAAAGAATTTAAAAAAAGAATACCCTTGCACGAGTATGATAACATGCGCCCGTATATAGAGCGGATGATGACCGGCGAGGAAAATGTATTGTGGAACACGCCGGTAACATGGTTTGCCAAAAGCAGCGGCACCACAAATGATAAAAGTAAATTTATTCCTGTAAGTGAAGAAAGTTTGAAAGAAAATCATTTTCGGGCAAGCAAAGATGTACTTACAAAATATTACAATAATTTTCCCGGTAGCGATTTGCTCACCGGCAAAGGGCTTGTGGTAGGCGGCTCCCACCAGTTAACATTGCTTAATGATGAAATACAATCTGGCGACCTGAGTGCAATACTTATGCAGAATTCTCCCTTTTGGGGGCAATGGTTGCGTACACCAGAGTTAAGCATTGCCCTGCTGGATGAATGGGAAAGTAAAATTGAAAAACTTGCTCAAATAACTGCAGCAGAAAATGTAACCAGTCTTGCAGGTGTGCCCACATGGACGCTTTTATTGCTTAAAAGAATTTTAGAAATTACAGAAAAAAAAACCATTAAAGAAGTATGGCCAAATTTAGAATTGTATATAAACGGAGGTGTATCTTTTATACCTTATAAAGATCAATTTACAAAAATAATAGGAGCACCTATAAATTACCTTGAAATATATAATGCCAGCGAAGGTTTTATTGCCGGGCAGGAAAAACCTGATGATGAAGGATTGCTTCTTTTTACAGAGCATGGTATTTTTTATGAATTTTTACCTGTGGAAGAATATGGAAAAAAACAACCGAAAACACGGGGTTTAAAAGATGTAAAACTATTGGCTAACTATGCCATTGTAATAAGTACCACAGGCGGCCTTTGGCGGTATATTATGGGTGATACGGTTTCGTTTACTTCATTGAACCCTTACAAAATAAAAATTACCGGCAGGTTAAAACATTATATGAACGCCTTTGGCGAAGAAGTAATTGTAGA
>JANXXM010000070.1 GCA_025350645.1 Ferruginibacter sp. | reverse complement strand
AAGGAATATTTAAAATTTTTGCTATTTCCTCATGGGTGTATCCTTTAAAATAAGAAAGTTCTAAAACATTTTTGTAATCAACCCTTAAACTATGAACCTGTTTTCTTAAACCAATATGATTAACCTGAAAACTGCTTTCACCTCTTTCTCCCCTATTAATAACGTAATCATCCAGGGAATCGTTTCTTTGCTGAGATTTGTAATTTTTAGATCGGGTGGTATTTATAGCACAGTTTCGGGTAACATTAAAAAGCCAGGTAAATAATCTTCCTTTTGTCGGGTCATATTTATCAATATTTTTCCAGGCAGTAATAAAAGCATCCTGAAGCACATCTTCTGCAATTTCACTTTCTGCAATAATTTGTTTTATTACAGTAAATAATGCACCCTTGTAATTGTTGTATAAATACTCAAATGCAATGCCGTCATGCTTCTTAAGTGCATATGTAAGTTCATCTTCACTATATTTAATATTATTATTCAATTAGGATTATGGTAAAATTTTACCATAAAAATAGCTGGAAGCTTACTTAAAAAAAAATAAAATTGCTTTACGAAGTCCTGTTACGCTAAATATTTCCTTATTTTATTTCTCCTTTCATTACATATATTTTGTGGTACTTAAAGCACAATAAAGGTTAACTTTGCTATTGATTTCGATATAACATAATAATAAGATTTTACACATACTTATACCTGCACAAAAGTGAAACAGAATAGAATAGAAGTGATGAGTTTTTTGTCAAAAAAAATTGAAGATATTATAGGCGAATATTTAAACAACGTAGATACCAACTGGCAACCGGCAGATTTGTTACCGAATAGCAGCAGCGAAAATTTTATTGCGGATATTAAAGAACTACAGTTACAATGCAAAGAACTGCCTTATGATTACCTGGCAGTACTCGTTGGTGATGTTATTACAGAAGAAGCACTTCCTACATACGAAAGTTGGCTCATGGAAGTAGAGGGAATTACAAACAGCGAGCCGCAGGGCTGGGCAAAGTGGGTAAGAATGTGGACGGCAGAGGAAAACCGTCATGGGGATTTACTGAATAAATATTTATATTTATCCGGCAGAGTAAATATGCGGCAAATGGAAATAAGTACCCAACACCTTATTGCAGATGGTATGGAAATAGGTGCAGCAAAAGATCCTTATAGAAATTTTATTTATACTTCGTTTCAGGAGCTTGCCACCAACATATCGCACAGGCGTACCGCCAGCCTCGCAAAAAAGCATGGCAATTTGCAGCTTTCTAAAATATGTGGTATTATAGCCGCAGATGAAGCCCGCCATGCAAAGGCTTACAAAAGTTTTGTAACAAAAATATTTGAAATAGACCCCAGCGAAATGATGATTGCCTTTGAAGATATGATGCGCAAAAAAATTGTAATGCCGGCTGTTTTTTTACGCCAGCAAGGGGAAAAAATAGGAGGAGCATTTGCTCACTTTAGCGATGCAGCACAAAGGCTGGGTGTTTATACCGCTTTTGATTATACCTCTATTTTAGAATCTCTTATAAAAGAATGGAACATTGGTAATATGAAAGACCTTAGCAGCGCCGCAGAAAAAGGAAGGGATTATTTAATGGCACTGCCAGATAGATTTAAGCGGGTGGCAGAACGGGGGTTAAGGCCTGCTATGGAATATGAGTATAACTGGATTTATAGATAATTTATTCTCGCTACAATTTAAAAAATTAATCGAAGTTCAGCAATTTATAATAATTATCAAAGGGAATAGAATGCTGGTTTAAATCTTTATAATTTAAGGATCGCAAACAAACAGCCCTCATTTTTTATCCAGCACACCAAATACCAGCCCCTCTAAAAAAACTTCAATCTCTTTCACACTTTTCTTTTTGCTAAAATCGCACAGCCGGGGCAGGTGCTGCATAAAATAATATTGCAGGTGGCTCATTTCTAAAACTGTGCTTGCAAGTGAGTTTGGGTATTTGTATGCCGGGTTATATGAAGAAAAAATTCCGGCAATTACCATGCTTAAATCTTTATATGGCTGGTAGAGTTTTACTTTATTATTTTCATCTACCTCTTTGCTTAAATATGTTTTGCTGCCTTCTGCGATGGCAATATAATATAGAGATTGAAGATCTACTTCTGTAAATTGTATGGTCATATTATCTTCCCAAACCAAGATATCAATAAGTTTTTTTATTTTTTCTTTGGCACTGGTAATATTGTTTGTGTGAAACATTACCTGAAACTCTACGTATGCCCAATACCAGTCTATTAAATAAATGAGCAGCTTATGTTTATTTTCAAAATAGCGATAAACGGTGGCTTCAGTGCTCCCTATTTGCTGAGATAATTTTTTAAAAGTAAATTGCTCATACCCCAGGTCTGCCATCATTTGTATTGCCGCTTTTACCAACTGCTTGCCCATGTCGGTTTCTTCAGGGTCTCTAACATAGAGTTTTTCATTCAGTTTTACTTTAAAATCCAATTGCATTTTGAATACTTTTCGTAAAAATAAGATAATATTGGTTTATGATAGCAACATAACCATTAATAATTATTTAATAAGTTTTTGTGATAGTATTACTATTATTTAAAAAAGTATTATTACTTTTGTTTTTATTATAAAACTACTTTATGACGGGCAAAAAAGTATCGGTATTGGTTTCAATAACAAAGCTGCACAAAATACTGGTTCGGTATAAAAAAGATATTGGAGTCATCTATATGTTTGCTATACTGGCGGGGCTGGTGCAGCTTTCACTGCCCCTGGGCATTCAGTCTATCATTAGTTTTGTAATGGCGGGGAGCATTTCCACTTCTATTATTGTACTCATTGGTATGGTTGTTTTTGGTGTTTTTATAAATGGTTTGCTGCAGGTAAAACAAATGGAAATAATAGAAAAAATAAAACAACAATTATTTTTACGTTGTTCTTTTGAATATAGTTATGAACTTCCCCGGCTGGATATCGCACACAATGCCGACGAGTATTTACCAGAAGTTGTAAATCGTTTTTTTGATTCGGTATCCCTGCAAAAAGGATTAGATAAACTATTGTTGGAATTGCCTGCAGCGGTTATACAGGTAATACTTGGCCTCATATTGCTTGCGTTTTATCATCCTGTATTTATTGGGCTTGGCACAATGCTTATCTTATTTGTAGTTCTTATGCTTCGTTTTACATCTGCTAAGGGGCTTAGTACTGCTATGGATGCCAGCGGATATAAATATAAAATGGCCGCCTGGCTGCAGGATATAGCCCGAAGCATTATTACTTTTAAATATGCCGCAGGTAATATGCTGCACATGCAAAAAACAGATTTGCTCACTGCAAACTATCTTACTTCCCATAGCGATCATTTCAAAATTCTCGTAAGGCAATACTGGAGCCTCATTTCTTTTAAAGTTTTAATAACCGCATCCATGCTTATTATTGGTGCTGTGCTTTTAGTAAAAAACCAAATAAATGTAGGCCAGTTTGTAGCAGCTGATATTGTAATTATTGTGATAATAAACTCCATTGAAAAACTGATTAACAATATTGATGTAGTATATCAGGCCATTGTATCTGCAGAAAAGTTAAGCGTGATAGCAGAGGCAAAAAAAGAAACAGGTGGTGCTTTACCTATAACCGATATTAATAAAGGCATTACTGTAGAATTTAAAAAAGTACATTTTAATTATGCAGCAAATACACCTGCGATACAGAATATTTCATTTAACCTGCCTGCGGGTAAAACTGGGATTATAGTTGGTGTGCCCGGTTCTGGAAAAAGAACAATTCTAAAATTACTTACAGGTATTTACAATAATTTTTCTGGAAGTATTCTTTTAGATAATATTCCTCTTGGAAATTATGATACAGAAAGTTTGCGAAGCCGAACGGGTATTTTATTGGGTGATTATGCTATTTTTGAAGGAACAATTATGCAGAATCTCACCATGGGAAATGCAATTATTTCTTTGGAGGAAGTAAGAAACTTAGTTGCACTCACCGGTCTTCAATCATTTATTGAAGCAAATAAAGATGGTTATGAAACTATTTTGCAACCCGTTGGTCATAATCTATCCTCCCATACCAGAAAAAATATTTTGTTGGTGAGGGCCTTGCTTGGCCGCACCCGCTTACTATTGTTGCAGGAGCCTTTTCGGCATCTACAGGAGCCTTATAAAACAGCAGTAATGAAATTTATAAAAGAACAGAAAAAAACAACCCTCATTATTACTTCAAACGCTGAGGAGCAATTATCTTATAACGATATTATTATAAGAACATAAATTTTAGAATTATGATGAATTATATAGAAAAATATTTGGAAAACGGTAATGGAAGCAGTCAGTTTACTTCTTATGATAAAATATATCACATCAATCATAAAACCACCATAAGGTTTTGGATATGGGGAATATTAATTACAGTGCTTGTGGTTCTGCTACTGCCCTGGACACAAAATATAAAAGCCAGTGGCAATGTAACAACACTGCGGCAAGAGCAAAGACCACAACAAGTAAATGCTGTAATAGCAGGAAGCGTAAATAAGTGGTATGTAAAAGAAGGTGACTTTGTGAAACAGGGAGATACTATTTTAAAACTGGGTGAAGTAAAAGTTGATTATTTTGACCCGGATCTTCTGCAAAATACAAGGGCTCAAATTAATGCCAAACAACAAAGTATAAAAGGATACGAAAATAAAGCAAGTACAGGAATAACTCAAACAAATGCCCTTACGCAAGGGCGTTCTTTAAAACTACAATCTATTGACAATAAAATAACACAGCAACAATTAAAAGTACAGATAGACGAGGCAGATGTAATAGCTATAAATAATGAACTTGATGCCTACAAAAGACAAATAAATGCTGCATCAATAATGTTAGATAGCGGTGCGATATCATTAATAGAATTTGAAAAGCGAAAAATAAATTATCAGAACAGCCTGGCAAAAGCAAATAATGCAGGCAATAAATTATTACAATCCAGGCAGGAGCTTACCAACCTTAAAATAGAGCAAAACGGTGCCGTGCAGGATTACACAGATAAAATTGCCAAGGCAGAAGGGGATCGTTATGCCTCTTTATCAAATGCGGCAAGCACGCAGGCAGATGTAGCAAAACTGGAAAACCTGTACAATAATTATGATGTAAGAAATAAGTTGTATTATATAACCGCTTCGCAAAGCGGACAAATTACAAAAGCTAAAAAAGCGGGGATAGGAGAAATGGTAAAGGAAGGAGATATGCTGGTAGAAATTGTACCTGATCATATACAGTATGCTGTAGAAATGTTTATAGAACCTATGGATTTACCATTGGTAAATATCGGCCAAAAAGTACGTTTTGCATTTGATGGTTTTCCTGCTATTGTTTTTAGCGGCTGGCCAGATGGCAGCTTTGGAACATTTAGCGGCAAAGTAACAGCAGTTGAAAATGCTGTAAGCGAAAATGGAAAATTTAGAGTACTGGTTACAGAGGATCCTGCAGAAAGAATATGGCCAAAACAATTGCGGCTTGGTGGTGGCGCTCATGGAATTGCTTTATTAAAACAGGTAAAAATATATTACGAACTATGGAGGAATATTAATGGCTTTCCGCCGGATTTTTATCTAAGCAGCCAAAAAGAAAAAGTAAAGGAATAATATAAAGTTGGAGGGTTTATCATGAAAAAAGTTACCGGAGTTTTTTGCTTTATTTTATTTGTTGCATGTATAAATAATGTAACTGCACAAACCCATGTTTTAACAGTAGATAGCTTTATTAAAATAATAAGGTCCAATCATCCGGCTGTAAAACAGGCTACAGTTATTACGCAACAGGCTGCTGCAAATTTACTGGCATCACGTGGAGCCTTTGACCCTGCGCTGTCTATAGAAAAAAACAAAAAAACATTTACAGGCGTTGATTATTATAAATACAACAATGCAGAACTAAAAATACCAACGATAGCGGGTATTGAATTAAAAACAGGTATTGAAAGAAGTACTGGCCTTTTTCCTGATCCTCAGCTAAGCAAGGGCGTAGCAAGTTATGCTGGTATTGAATTGCCTTTGCTTAAAGGGTTGTTGCTAGATAAAAGGCGGGCCGCTTTGCAGCAGGCGAAAATTATGATAAACAGATCTGAACAAGAAAAAGCAACCCTGCTAAATGATATTTTTTTTGACGCCTACAAAACATATTGGGAGTGGGTGGCCAGTTTTAAACTTTACAACATTTACGGTGATTATGTGGCTATGGCAAAAAAAAGAATGCGTCTTGTAAAAATTACTTACGAGCAAGGGGACAGATCACCGGCTGATACCACTGAAGCATATACACAAATTCAAAACTATGAATTACTACAGGCTGATGCTTTAATGAAATTAAACAATTCCCGCTTTGGGCTTTCACAATATTTATGGGCGGAAAATACTGTACCCTATCTTTTACCTCAAAATAACATTCCGGATACCTTAGCGTTTTCAAATAATTTTCTTCTTCACCCTATAGATACCATGGCTGAAAATATTGCTTTAAACCATCCGGAAATTAAAAGTTATAATTTTAAATTACTGGAACTTAACATAGATCGCAAACTCTATTTTCAAAATCTTTTACCTGCTTTTAATATACAGGCTAATATTTTAAGTAAAGAATATTATCAGTTTAAAGGATTAAACAACTCATACCTGACAAATAATTACAAATTTGGCTTTACTCTAAAAACTCCTTTTTTATTCCGGGAGGCACGTGGCAATTACAGGGGCGTTAAATTAAAAATACAACAAACCTCTTTTCTATTACAGGAAAAAATATGGGCAATACAAAATAAAATAAGTGCATATTATAATGAAGCCAAACAAGTGCAATTGCAAATAAATATTACAAATGCAATGTTTGATAATTACTTTTATTTATTACGCATAGAAGAATTAAAATTTGCTCAGGGCGAAAGCTCTCTTTTTATAATAAACAGCAGAGAAAACAAATTGTTGGAAACTAAGCAAAAGCAAATTGAGCTAACATTAAAATATTTAAAAGCTGTTTATGGTATAACGTGGGCTGGCGGTCAGTTCCGTTAGAAATATATTATTTTCTCAAGAACAATATTATTAATTGTTTTGATTTTAATATGCTTTCTCTACTATTTTTTTTTGATAAACAGTTCTTTTTTATACTTTTCTATCCATTGGCTTTTTAAATACTGGTACGGTGCTGCATGGCTCCCCATACATTATACTTTTTGCAACAGGGCGTAGTTTTTTTGTAATTGCAACGTATGCCGCTTCGCTAATCGGTAATTCTCCACAACCTTTTATTACTACTCTCGTATCAGTATATTGCTCCGCATTAATATTGTCAATATTCCGAAGTAAAATTTTTTCTTTTACTGTACTCTCATTACCATAAAAAATTTCTTTTGAAACTGGTTGCAATAAACTTGCTACAAGCATATATGCCCACATAGGTATCACAGCATCTGCGCTACAGGTAAGTGTAGTTATTTTGTTTTCAAACACACTCTTGTTTACTATTTTTAAAGCTTCCCTAAAATCTTTTTCTTTTAAAATTAATCCCATAAAAAGATAATCTTTCATATCAAATACAATTACTTCTTCTTTAGGATAAAGATCTTCCAGGTTAAAAGTTATGATCCCGCTTTCTGCTACCTTATTTACAAAAATTTGTTCCATTTTGCAAAATTAAATTATTTTTTGTACAAGCTCTTGCAATCAGCATATTGAAATGCGGTAATTTATGAAAGCCGATGTTTAAAAATTATTTATCATTCTGGAGGGTATGGGAATGTTTAAATTTTAGAGGTTATACCAATTATAAATATTAATTAGTCCAATTTAGTCCTGAAAAAACATATGGGAATCCACAGGTATTTTTGATGGTATCCTGGGATAAAGAATTAGTTGCGGCTGTTATAAATTCACTCACCTCATCAAGTGTTTTAT
>JANXXM010000137.1 GCA_025350645.1 Ferruginibacter sp. | reverse complement strand
TCTTTTACTTTGGAAAAAGGCTTTACTATGAATGATGAACTGGCGGTGTATTTAAATAAAAATACAGATATGAACATAAGCGTATTGACAGCATAGCTGACTTATTTGCATTGAAAATGCTTATCCTCACATTGTGGATATGTCAATAAAGCAAATAAATGAACTGGATATAAATTTGCACAATGTTATAAATAAAAAAGCGCATAAAATAAGCGCAATTGAACTTTTAAAAATATATAATTATGGCACTCGAACTTACAGACGCAAACTTTAAAACAGATGTACTAAATTCTGATAAACTTACTGTGGTAGACTTTTGGGCAGAATGGTGTGGACCATGCAGGGCAATAGGGCCTGTTATTGCAGAACTTGCAACAGAATACGATGGTGTTGTAAATGTTGGTAAATTAAATGTAGATCAAAATCCTGAAGTATCCACTACTTATGGTATAACAAGTATACCTGCTATTCTCTTCATTAAAAATGGTGAGGTAGTAGATAAATTAGTAGGTGCGCAACCTAAAGCAAATTTTATAAAAAAGATAGAAGCGCATAAATAATAATTCCCTTTAAATTAAAAAGGCTGTTTTAATGGAAAACAGCCTTTTTTATACAATCAATATTTTCTAATTTCCTTTTATCATGAATACATAATTTTCCATTTTCTTTACCTGGCTTACCCTGTCTAACCCTTTAAGAGCAGGGCTGGATGAAATTTTAATTTTTTCATTGTTTTTTAATTTCTTCACTTCGTCTATAGCAGGAAAAATATTGGCAGACTTAATGGCAAACACCACTCCTGCAGCATTTGTTTCTGTACTGGTTATTATTCCCACAAGGTCCCCATTTTTAGTTATTACAGGAGAGCCGCTATTTCCTTCATTTGCAGACGTACTTAACTGACAAAAAACGGTATCCATTCTGTATCCGTTTTTAGCACTTACATATCCTTCCCCATATACAATTTCCTGCTTAGGATAACCCAGCATAAAAATTTGTTCCCCCAACTCCACTCCGCTTTTTCTTATAGAGTAAGGCAATGCAGATAGTTTTTTAAAACTACTATCTGTAATTTTTAAAATAGCAATATCATTTGCAATATTTACATAAACAGCATTAGCGGTAAACTGATCGCCCTTTATGTTCTCTATTATAAGATTATGAGATGCTTCTTTTATTACATGAGCATTTGTAACTACGTAGTTATTTGTAACGTCAATCATAAAACCAGTAGCCCTAAACTTTGCATCCAGTTTTGGCTTTATAATTATTGGTGCCGCAGCCTCTAACAGGTTAAGTTTATTTTCTATTCTCCTCGTTTTTATTTCCTGATCATTTAATTTACCTACCAACAAATTAATATTTTTATCTCCTTTTGTTGAATTAGATACTACTGTAGCAATAAAGAGAGAAACGATACCAGCAATGGAGGCGGCAACAGCAATAGTCTTTTTATACTTGTTCCAGAGTTGTACGATCATACCTTTTGAGGCAACCGAAGGCTTAACAATAAATTTTTCTTTAATCAGATTATCCTCCACCTCATTAAGTAATGCTTTAAAGTTTGTGGTTGTACTGTAATCCTCCAGTTGGTTTAAAAAGAAAATTTGTTCTACTACTGCCTGATCCAGCTCGGCATTATTTTTTCTAAGGTCTTCGAAATAAATTTTTTCTTCATGGCTCATTTCGCCTTTTGCAAAGCGTTCAGCGGCATCTATTAGTAAAATATCTTCCATCATTCTTCGTTTTTATATTGTGCAAAAAATAATTTTTTTAACCGCACAAGGCATTTATATTTTTGCGTTTTAGCATTATCAGCATTTGTGTATCCAAAAAAAGCTGCTATTTCGTTCATGTGTTTTTTTTCCAGATAATAAGCCTGCAATAAACTTTTACAAGGCTCACCTATTTTAGACATTGCAATATCCATTATAGTAAATTCATCCTGTTTTTTTATATGATATTCTACCTCTTCCTCAACATTTACAATATCTTCCAAATGGTCTGAATCAGATGAAAAACGTTGTTGTTGCTGCAATTTTTTAAGCCATAATCTTCTTGCAACAGAATAAACAAATGTTTTTAGCTGGCATTGCAATTCAAAATTACCCGGTTTTACTTTTTGGTAAAGAACGATCATCATTTCCTGAAAAACATCTGCTGCATCATCTGCACTGCCATTGTTATTTACAACCATAGATTGTACCATTTTGTAATGTTCTTTGTACAATTGCTCTACAGTTGCCTTATTTTGCGCTGCCAAACCTTCCAGTAAATATCTATCATGTTCTATACTACTCACCTTTGTCTTATTTATTAATACAAATTAAAGGCATTAGTAACCCAAATAACGCATAAAAAAATATTTTTTAAAAGAGGGGTTACCTTTTTTTAATTACAGTATTAAAGGTTGAATTATAATTTAAAAACTCAACAAACAAAAAAAATGAAAAAATTCCTAGCTATCGTAGTTATCGCTGCAGCATTTACTGCATGTACTGACGAGAAAAAAACTGAAACTACTGTTACTTCTGATACTTCTAAAGTAGTTACTGTAAATGCTGCAACTAAAAAAGTTGATACTGCAACAGTTAAAGTAGATACAACAAAAACTATTACTACAGTTACTAAAGACACTACAAAGAAATAATTTATCGTAAGCTAAAGCTTATCAGCGTATAATTTTCTTTTAACAAACAATCTAAGGCCATTCCGTTTTTTCGGAGTGGCTTTATTTTTAATATTGCTCCACAATTATGAGTAATGAAAGATAACTTTGCAATATTTTCCACCATAAAATGAAAAGATAAGCAGGCATTTGATGCAATAAAAATTATGAGAATTACTGAAACGGTTTTTGACAAAGAAAAAGTATCTATATATTTTGATGGTTCCATAAGTCTTTTGGATACACATACGGATGAAGGCAATGTGGTAATCATTACTGATGAAAATATTTATAACATTTATCGAAATCAGCTAGAAGCCTATAAAATTATACAAATACCAGCCGGGGAAAAAAGTAAAACGCAAAATACGATAGATAGTATAATTGAACAATTACTAAAGCTGGATGCTGACAAAACAACGCTTATTGCAGGCCTGGGAGGTGGAGTGGTTACGGATATTGCTGGTTACGTTTCTTCCATTTATAAAAGGGGAACAAAGCTGGCACTAATACCCACATCAATTCTTGCAATGACCGATGCTGCTATTGGTGGAAAAAATGGTATCAACGTTGGTCCTTATAAAAATATGGTTGGCACTACAAAGCAGCCTTCATTTTTAATTTATGATTATAATTTCTTACAAACATTGCCTAAGCAAGAATGGATAAGTGGCTTTGCAGAAATAATTAAACATTCCTCTATAAAAGATGAAATGTTATTTGCTACACTGGAAGCCAATTCGCTGGAACAATACATGCAAAATATATCTCTAACAGCAGATCTTATAGAAAAAAATGTAGCCATAAAAACCAATATTGTAATAGATGATGTGTATGAAAAGGGTGACAGATACCTGCTTAATTTTGGACATACTTTCGGGCATGCAATAGAAAACCTTTATGGCTTACCTCATGGGTATGCTGTAAGCCTGGGTATGGTAATTGCTGCAAAAATTTCAGCAGAAATAAATAATTTCGATATTGTTTCTGTTGAAAGACTAAAAAATATTCTTCTTAAATATCATCTTCCCGTTAGTATGGAATTAAACAATATGCAATTATTAACCTTATTAAAAAAAGATAAAAAACGTGCGGGTAATGAAATAAATTTTGTGATGCTCAGCAAAATTGGTGAAGCAATTGTAAAACAAATATCCTTTAAAGAGATTGAATATCTCCAAAATCAACTATTGTAAATGCAGGCAATAATAAACGCATCAAAAATAAACGGTGTTATACAAGCTCCTGCCTCTAAAAGCAGTATGCAGCGGGCTTGTGCAGCTGCATTGCTACATAAAGGCACTACATATATACACAACTCCGGTATAGCTAATGATGATAAAGCTGCCTTAAATGTAATTGCACAAATGGGAGCTGTATTTGCTTACAAAAATGAAATATTAAAAATCAGTTCTGAAGGATATCCCAACGATAATTTACCAGAAAAAATAGAACTAAATTTTGGAGAAAGCGGGCTTGCGGTAAGAATGTTTACCCCTATAGCAGCATTATCATCATCTACTATAAATATAAACGGCGAAGGCAGCCTTGTAAAAAGACCCATGAATTTTTTTGAAGAAATTTTGCCAGAATTAGGAGTTACTATACAAGCACAAGATGGTAAATTACCCATACAAATAAGAGGCGCATTGCTACCAAAAAATATTTCTGTTGATGGATCGCTAAGTTCGCAGTTTCTTACGGGGTTATTATTTGCTTATGCAAATGCTGTGGAGGAAACTACTATTATAAGCGTTAATAATCTTAAAAGCAGGCCATACATTGACCTTACACTTGCGGTGATGAAACATTTTGGTTATAACATAACCAATAATAATTACAGGCAATTTATTATTGAACCATTTAAAAATAAGCTCAGCAACAAAGAAATTCATTATACCGTAGAAGGAGACTGGAGTGGCACAGCTTTTATATTAGTAGCAGGCGCTGTTACAGGATCTGTATGTGTAAAGGGTTTACAATTAAATTCTACCCAAGGCGATAAATCTATTATGCAGGCATTAAAAGATTGCGGTGTTAAAATAGTGATAGAAAATGATGAAATCACTATTACTGCAAATGAGTTGAATGCGTTTAAATTTGATGCTACAGAATGTCCTGATCTTTTTCCACCGCTTGCTGCACTGGCAGCTAACTGTAAAGGAACTACAGTTATAAAAGGCGTAAGCAGATTGGCCAATAAAGAAAGCAACAGAGGTTTGACTTTGCAAAACATATTTGGCATAATGGGAATTAAAATAATATTGGATAATGACGATATGATAATAACTGGCGGACAGATTTTGCCGGCTGAAGTATCATCACACCATGACCATAGAATAGCTATGGCTGCTGCTATTGCTGGGTTAAACGGACATGGAATTATTATTAATGATGCAGAAGCAATTAATAAATCTTATCCTGCTTTTTACAGCGATCTTACAAAAATTGGTGCTATAGTTAGTTTAAAAAATTAAATATTTTTCAATGAACAGTTTCGGAACATTATTTAGGGTACATATTTTTGGTGAATCTCACGGGCAGGCTGTAGGTTTAACTATAGATGGATGCCCCGCAGGCATACTCATAACAGCAGATGATTTTACGGTGGATATTGACAGAAGAAAAGGCGGACAGCAAAAAGGAACAACTCCACGAAAAGAAGATGATATTCCGATTTTTTTATCCGGCATTTTTAATGATAAAACCACCGGTGCTCCTCTCACCATTATTTTTGAAAATAAAAATACCCGTAGTACAGATTATGAGAAGCAACGTGCAGTACCAAGGCCGGGGCATGCAGACCTTACTGCCAGCCAAAAATTTGGCGGTTATGAAGATTACAGGGGTGGCGGGCATTTTAGCGGAAGGCTTACCGTTTGTTTGGTTGCTGCCGGTGTAATAGCTAAAAAAATATTAGCTATTGCTCCTCATAATATTTTATGTACTGCTACCATTACAGAAATAGCCGGGGAAAAGGATATGGAAAAAGGAATTGAAAAAGCAATAGCTGCTGGCGATTCCGTTGGTGGAATTGTTGAATGTATTGCTACAAACTTACCCGCAGGTATTGGTGAACCATTTTTTAACTCTGCAGAATCATTGCTAAGTCATGCCGTTTTTGCTATACCAGCTATAAAAGGAATTGAATTTGGAACAGGCTTTGCGGCAGCAAAAATGTTTGGTAGCGAGCACAACGATGCTATAGAAAATAAAGAAGGAAAAACTCATACAAATCATGCTGGTGGCATATCCGGCGGTATTACCAATGGCAATGACCTTGTTTTTCGTATTGTAGTAAAGCCTACTTCATCTACCCCAAAAGAACAACAAACTTTTAATAAAGAAACAGGAAGCATAGAAAACTTTTCAGTAAAGGGACGACATGATTTATGTATTGCGCTTAGGGTGCCTGTAGTGCTGGAAGCCATAACTGCATTAGTAATTGCGGATATGCTTTTGTGCGAACAGAAAATAAAAAGAATAATCGGATAATAACTATTCTTCCACAACTTTCTTTACAAGCTGAAGCGCAAATTTTAATTGCTGCTCCATACTTATTTTAGAGTTGTCCAGTAATATTGCATCGTTAGCCATTTTAAGCGGACTTACTTCCCTGTTAGAATCTATATAATCTCTCATTTCCAGGTTAGCTTTTACATCTCTTAAAACTATATTAGGATTTTTTTCAAACATTTCTTTAAACCTGCGCTCTACCCTCACAGCAATATCTGCAGTCATAAATATTTTTAAGGCAGCGTTGGGGAAAACAGTAGTACCAATATCTCTCCCATCCATAACAATAGCTTTGTGCGTGCCCATTTTCTGTTGTTGTGCTACTGCAAATGTTCTTACTGCTGCTACAGCAGCTATATCACTCACCTTATCTGCAATAATAAGATCTCTTATAAGATACTCCACATTTTCGTCGTTTAAAAACATTTCGCATTCTGCGGATTTTTCATTTTTACCAAAGTGAAGATGAATATCATTTAAAGCATTTTTTGTTTCTGCATCATCCGTCCAGTCTATGTGATGGCGCAAAAAATACAGTGTTACTGCCCTATACATTGCACCACTATCTATGTAAGTATAATGCAGTTCTTTTGCCAGTTGCTTGGCCAGTGTACTTTTTCCGCAAGATGACCATCCGTCTATTGTAATAATAATTTTCTTTGACATTACTTTGCAAAAATCTATTAAAAAAAGATGATAAGCAAAAATGAAAATGATTTGTGCAAAATAAAAATAATCTCTGTTTATCAAAAATTACCTGTACAACATGTATCCCTTTTTTTCGTTTAGTAAAAAACCAAAACTTATATGAACATAGAAAATAAATCTCTTAAAGAAATTTAGCAACTCATTTTTGAAGAACTAAAAGCAGGTTCAAATACAGAAAAAATAAAAAATGAATTAAAGCAAAAAGGTATAATAACAGAGGGCTATTATTTTATTACAGAAGAAGAAAGAAATAAATTATTGAAACGCCTAAAACGGCTGCGGGAACAACGAGTACAAAGCAAGTTATATTTTTGGTTATAGCCCTTATTTTATTGGTCTTTAGAATTGTAAGATGCAGTAATAAAATGTAGGCAGCCAAAAAATGTATAAAAAAATCGCTCTTTAGGAGCGGTTTTTTTTACACAAAATCATCTTTAATTTTGCTTAGCTACTTTATCATTTACAATCATTTTGTTTATGATTTTTACAGATTCGTCTATATAAATATCACTTTCTACCCTCTTAATAAATTGCTTGTTTCTTTCCTGCTTATCCTTTGTACTGGCTATTTCTGTTGTATCGGCCACCACATTTTTAACTGTAAGTTGTTTAGGCAATTTATATGCTTCTTCCAGTTGTTTTGCTATAGATCTTAATTCCTTCTGATCTGCATCGTATTGTTTTAAATTAAGAGAATAATCTTTATTTGCATTTTTTTCTAACCACTGCACATTTGTTTTTATTTTGTTGAATGCAGTATTGGTTGAAGTTTCTGCTTTAGAACTTTCTATTACTTCCTGCATGTTGCTGTTACTTATCCAGGGTGTGTACTCAGCCTTGGGAATTTCATCCCACTGCAATGCATTAGGATTATCTTTTTCTCTAAATTTTAAATATTCCAGCCTGTCTGGTATAATTACATCAGGTGTAACTCCTTTAAGCTGGGTGGCGCCTCCATTTATCCTGTAAAATTTTTGCAGGGTAAGTTTTAATGAACCAAGGTCATCAGTTTTTTTAGCTGCAACTAAAGCATTTTCACTTTCAGGATTTAAAGGAATATTACGTTGAACGGTTCCTTTACCATAAGTAGAAGTACTGCCAATTATTATTCCTCTTTTATAGTCTTGAATAGCTGCTGCAAATATTTCGGATGCTGAAGCACTGGTTTCATCTATCATTACTGCAAGAGGGCCAGTATACTGCACCTGCTTATCTTTATCTCTTAAAATACTGGCTTTTTCGTCCCTGCTTTTTACCTGGCATATTGGTCCATCAGGTATAAATAACCCTGCCATTTGTACTACATCATACAGGGAACCTCCACCGTTTCTTCTAAGATCCATTACAATACCCTCCACATTTTCTTTCTTTAATTTTTCTATTTCTTTAGCTACGTCTACAGCACATCTGGGTCCGTTAGGTGTTTGAAAATCTGCATAAAATTCTGGTAAATAAATATAGCCAATTTTATGATCACTGTTTATAATAACAGACTTTGCAAAGGTATCATCCAGTTTTATGTCATCTCTTTTAAGTATCACCACTATTGTGGTACCATCTACTTTTTTTACAGTAAGTCTTATTTCGGAACCCTTATCAGACCCACGAATTAATTTTACCGCATCTTCAACCGCATAGCCGGTTATGTCTACAGGTTCTGCTATACCTTGCGCTACTTTTATAAGTTCATCATTTTCTTTTAATTCACCGCTCTTCCATGCTGGTCCGCCACTTACAAGGCTTGCAATTTTTATATGGCCATCTTCATCTTTTAACTGTGCACCAATGCCATAAAAACTTCCTTTCATAGATTCATTAAAAGCTCTCAGGTCTATCGGGGGAAAGTAATCTGTATGAGGATCCATAGTACCAGCAATCGCATTTACAAAAGTGCTGAAATTTTCATCGATTGTTTCTTTATTTTTTTTTGTAGTAAAATAGCGTTGTAATTGTTTACGTACATAATCACGGGATTCTCTTTCCAGTGTACTGTCTGCTTTTATTTTAAAGTCTTTTTTATCTATATTTTTTATTCGATCTTCAAGCATTTCATTATACTTTCCCAGTGCCATAAACTTGATACGTTTTCTCCATCTTTCTATACGTTCTGCATCATCTTTAGGAAAAGAAATTTTATCAGGATTCATTACCATACTTTCATTAATAGTATAATCAAAAGGCTTTGCCAATATCGGCACATACAACTGTGCCACTTCGCTGCTTCTTTTTTGATAAATTTCATTAACTGCAAAAAAAGATTCAATTTCTGCACCATGAATCTCATCATCTATTTTATTTTCATACTTTTTAAAATTTTCGATATCGGATTGAAGGAAAACATTTTTTTCATCATCCATTTCATTTTCAAATTTTTTGAGTACTAATTTGCTAAAGGCATCATCAATTTTTTTGGGACTATAATGACCTTCTTCCAGCAAAATACCTACGTTGCGCAAAATTTTGGTATAACGTAATTTTGGGTTTTCATCGTTTTCATTTTTGCCCTGCGATTTAGAAGCAAAGAAAAAACCTGCTACGGTAAGCAAAAGCACTACAGGAATAAATTTTTTACTCATCATAAATGTTGCAATTTTTTGCATGTGGTAAAATTAATGTAAAAACAAGTTTATTACTTAATTATAAATGCCGAGTGGTAATAATATTTTGTTAAACGAAAAATCATTAAAACGACGTATTAACAGCATTTAAATTTTGTTGACTACCCGTTTTTTTCTATTTTTGTTTTCCGCAAATAAAACGGTAGTCGTAGCTCAGTTGGTTAGAGCATCAGATTGTGATTCTGAGGGTCGGGGGTTCGAGCCCCCTCGATTACCCAAAAGAGAGTAAAACAGAATTATACTGTATTTGCTCTCTTTTTTTTAAAAAATTATAGAATAATTAATTTAAGCCGCATCGGCTGTAAGCTCTTTGAATGTCTGTGTTTTCATTTTAACCACTCTTAGCATAATCGCTTTGAAAATTCCTTGTTCAGTATTTCTGCGGTTAGTCCTGAAGCAATATTCATCAA